>NZ_AYMH01000002.1:0-24826 GCF_000633475.1 Bacillus sp. H1a
CTGTTTTTTATTGTTCATTTTTAAATGTAAACTTTTCATTTTTAGTTAACTGTATATTCTATACATATGAGGTTAACATAACGTCTCATTATCGGTAGCAAGGAAAAGGGGGGAACCCTACTTTCACAAGGGAACCTTCTTTTTTTGTTTTATGGATCTATACATTTTTTATACATTCCTATCCTGGTGCGGTTTTAGGGTTCTTGTTTGTTACTGGATTATCCGAAAAATTGTATAAAATCTTACATGCTCTTAGTGTGGTTTTTTTCCGAAATGCTGGCGTTACCCCATCGCTATCAAGCTAAGATGAATTTGTATCCATTTAATCAAAAAAACACCATCCTTTCTGTATATTTCTACAAAAAAATAACGCTTTCTATGAATTATAGGTGTAAATTCATCTTAGGATGATAGTAATGGATTTGTCTCCCTTTTATTACAAAAAGAAAATATTTGAAATATAACCATAAATTTCTGCATTTAAAATTTATCACCTCAAACATGGAAATGGGATTTTACTTATAGATAATAGGGGTATTATGGAAAAAATACCAAGAGAAGTATAAGATTGAAAAATATATATTAAAAATATTGTTCCTAAATATGGAATAATAGTATGATAGAAGAGAAGCATAAGAAAAATGGGGGGCCACTATGATTACATTGCAGCAGAAGTTGGAGCAATATACACACATATATACACAGTTGAAGGGAGAACTAAGGTGGAAAACTAGTGATTCTCGGACTGGGATGATGATTGCCGCTATGTATGCAGGCAGCGATAAGCCATTTGAACTTAGGCGGTTTTTAGAAATTAGTGATTATATTAAAGATCAGGTAGGGATGTTTTCCTATTTAAAGTCCTATCACCGCTTTGTGGTTGCAGCAACATTAGATATTAACTTTACATATTACAAAGAAGCGTTTCAACAGTTTCTAGACTTATATGAACGATTGGTCGCTGGTGGCTTTAGCCGGAGTATATTCACTTATTTGGCAGCAGCAGCGCTTTTACCAGAAGACAATGGACAGCATGACACACGTATTCAGCGGTCGCTGCAAGTATATAAACGCATGAAAGAGGATCACTTCTTTCTTACAAGTACAGATGATTACCCGCTCGCTGTTTTACTAGCAGGACAATCAGAGAAAGTAGAGATGCTTATGGATCGAGTGGAACGTCTCTACCAGAAGCTAGCGGCAGCTGGTATGTACAAAGGGAATAATCTTCAATTTTTAAGTCATATTCTTTCTCTAAAGAAGGATGTCAGTGAAGATATTTTAGTAGCACGATACACAAACATATGGAATCTGCTAAAGCAAGAAAAGGTAAAAGTGAAACAGATGCATTATCCGGCTATCGGACTACTAGCGTTGCTTGAGGATGGAGAGAAAGAAGTTCATTCTATTCGAGCATTCATTGAAAAATTGCAGGGGGACAAATTATTCCGCTGGCATACGGATGCAAATATTCTTATTGCTATCCAACTGTTTGTAAGTCAGAAAGGTACGGAAAGTCACGCTGCCAACACAGGTTTACAAGCAATGATAGAGGTTCTCATACAGGCACAGCAGGCGGCTATGATAGCAGCAATTACCGCTTCTGCTAGCAGTAGTTCATAACGTGCAATGTGCTACATGAACGCTATATGTAGGATTTCTCAAAAAGGGTTACATACATCATGATTAACTGGATTATAGTCTACTCGTTTTCGTGATTTAGTCGAAATGATGGAAGAACGTGGGCTATCCCTTACTCATACAATTATCATGCGATGGGGTCATCAATATGGTCCCGAATTAGATAAGCGCGTACGATGTCATCTTAAATCAACCAATGATTGTTGGCGAGTCGATGAGACGTATGTGAAAGTCAAAGGTCGATGGATGTACCTAGATCGTGCTGTTGATTCAAAAGGAAATACAATTGATTTTCATTTAAGCAAAACAAGGGATCATAGGGCTGCAAAGCGTTTTTTCAAGAAAGCTTTGCAGTCTTTTCATGTTTCAAAGCTTCGTGTGATTACAGTAGACAAAAATCCGGCCTATCCTATAGCGATTGAAGAGTTGAAGAAAAAGAAAAAGATGCCTGTAGGCATCCAAATAAGGCAGATAAAATACCTTAATAACATTGTAGAGCAAGATCATCGTTTTATTAAAAAGAGAGTTCGTTCAATGTTGGGATTGAAATCTTTTCGTACAGCTAAATCTATTCTTTCAGGAATAGAAGCGATGCATATCATTAAAAAAGGCCAACTTATTTTACAGGACAAGTCTGTACAAAATGAAATGAAGTTTATTCATCAACTATTCGGAATGGCTGCATAAGAATAGATTCCATTAGGAATCTATATGCCTCTTTCAAATAGGTGCAATCTTTGCACCAGAATCCTAAAAATAGTGCACAAGATATTTTAATGAAATTGTGAATTAATGGAGGTAAATGTAAAACACTAGAATGGTTTACTATAAATAAATTATGGTAAATCATTTGTTTTATATAGTCTATTATAGACAGTTTAATCTTATTCACCTTTCATTTTAATATATAGTAAGAGAATGAAAGGTGTACCGTTTCAAACAAATGGATATTTTTAACTAATGGGGTGTTTTTTCATATCTATAAACAGCCTGACTAGAAAACCAACAATAAAACTTAGCGGAAACCCAACAGACATTAAATCTGGGTAATATTTTAAACAAAGATTATTTGCAGTTTGAACTAAAGCATTCTTGTATTTAACTCAAATGTTGGAGGATATTACTATAAACCAAAATTCTATTTTACAAAAAGCAATGGATAAGTGGAAACGGATGAGTCAAGATTTTTCTTTTCGACAAGCCTACGAACTGAGAAAAAAGCATTAATGGATGACGCAGATAGGTTTGCTCATGCTCGAAATAAAGTGGGATAACAAGGGAAGATTCAAATGATTAAAGGAATACCTATTAAAAGCCAGTAAAATATTTTTAAATGGATTCGGACCGTCAGCTCTACCCAAACTGTAATGTTTTTAGGATGAAGTGTTGAAAATTATTTATGTAATAATGAATTAATAAAAGAGAATCAAGACTAAATTAAGCAATTTAAAAAAGCGTAGAAAGGTTTAATTTCTACACTTTTTCTAATTGATAACATATTTATTGCTGTTCTAAATTTGTTATATAAGATTTTACAGCTTGCAACAAAAAGTCTTCCTGCCCCATACCAGCATCATTAGCCATTTTAACTACTTTTTGTTTAAATTCATAATCTGCATGAAAAGTTAATGGCTCTACATTACTTTTAAAGTAAATCCCTTCTACATGTGGAAGGATCGAACCGGATTTCATATGAGAATGTAAGTATTTAATCTCTTCTTGAAATTGCAACGGATCCACCTGTAAAACGAATGGTTTAATTTCTAGTTTGATGGTATCAGGCATAGTAGTTAATCGCATATTTGTAACACCGAGTTCTTTATAAAATAAGTTTATTAAATTGTAAGAGATGGAATGAAATAATTGAGGCTTTTTAAATGTAAAAGATAAATAACCTCGTTTCGTTATGACTGCTTGCTTTTTAAAAGGTTTAAATGAATAACCAAGTTCTTTATATTTTGATAAAGGAAAGATCTCTTCATCCTCTGTAATAATCTTTCCATCAGTACCATTTATCTCCATTATACGAGCTGATTTTTCAGTGTGTTGGTGTGTTATTAATTGATATAGATAAATATCGGTGTCATGAATCTTGGTAATAAACGTCTTTCGTTCTTTTGTTGTTGTTTTTTCATAATTAAGCTGAAAAATTTCTAGCTCTTCTTCATCAATGACATATACTTGTTTACCACGCTTTTCTACCATTGTGGCTGGTAACTTTCCAGACTTAATGTATGTAAAGATAGTGGAAGGTGCTACGTTTAGAATTTCTGCTGCTTCTTTTGTACTTAATCCTTTTACTTCCTCTTTATTCATTAACCGTTCAATATCTTCTAAATAGAATATTTTGCTCCCGAATTGCTTCCAATTATCTTTATATACACATTCTATTAATCCTTCTTTTTCTTTCTTTAAAATGGTTTGAACGGTAACTCCCATTAAATCCGCTGCTTCTTTTGTTGTTACTGTAGGTTTTGTAATAAACAGTAAATCTTGTGTCATGAAAGTATACCTCCTTATTTATTTTCTGTAATTTATAAACTATGTATATATCATATCAGATTCCTAATTATATATAAAATAAGATTTCTATTTTTAAAAATATAAAATTATTATTGTATATTAAAGTCATTCTATAAGTTATTTATATGTGACACAAATTTTATATTTGTTTAATACTTAAATGTTCTATAATATTTAATGAAAATATAATATGTATACATCTATTTTATAAAAAATTATTAAAAATTATAAGTATAAATAAATAGAGAAGAATGGTACCTTATTACAGAAATAATGTGATTTTTAATTTGTATAATTGATGTAAGTGCTATGTAAATCATAGTATACTTAATAAATATATTAAGATTAAAAATCTATACAAGAAGAGGTGTAGTAGAAGTATGGATGATAAAAATCAAAAAGAATTATTACCTATTACAAATAATCAACAGGAATTTATAGATACATATTTAGAAGATATAAGTGGTATAGGTTCATTTCTGCATAATAATCGTTATATGAATGATGTGGAACAAAAGATGGAGGCAGCAGAAAAAGAAGATAAGGGGAAATATGATTTTTTAAACGATCTTGAAGTGATTTATCATTTTGTACATTTGCAAAAAGATATGGATGAGAAAAAAAATAGAAAGAAGGATACAAAAAAGGGTTATGTGTCTGAAATCTTATCATTTTGCCAATGTATGGTGCAGCATGCAGAAGAGTTTGAAGTAAATGGGGAAGAGGTACAGCAAAATGCTTCCTTATTAAAAACATTGCGGCCTTGGCACATTCGTAAATTTAATTTCTGGTTGAAAAATGTACAAAATGGTCGGAGTGGTAATACCTATGCAGTCGCAACACTCGCGAAGAAAACAGTATTAATTCGTTCTTTTTTTAAACACCTTCATGCATTTGGCTATATCGAAAAACCGCTTCATGAAGAACTGCAGCGAGCAAATGTAAATGAACAAGATCGGCCAAATCGTGATTTATCCTATGAGGAAGTTATGAAAATATTAGGATTTTATAAAGAGAGAGGACATTTAGTAAACTATACAATAATACTTGCATTGGCTAGTACTGGTGCACGTATTCAGGAGTTGTGTACTGCAAGTGTAAAAGATTTACACTATGACGGGAAGTATTGGTTAAAAGTTAGAGGAAAAGGGGACAAGGTACGTGAACTTTTCGTTTCAGAACATTTATATCAATGTATTTGTGAAATGAGGAGAAGAAGAGGTTTCCAAACGGTATTGGAAAAAGGGGATGAGAGTCCGTTATTTATAAATCAAAGAGGAAATGCTTATAACTCTAAAACACTATCTAATCAGGTAACAGATATGATAAAAAAGACAAACTTAGAGTTCTTACAATACCGTGAAAATCCAGTAACCGCACATACATTTCGACATGCCTTTGCAATTATGGCAGTAGAGCAAGGAAATGCAGATTTATATCATTTAATGCAAACACTTGGCCATGAAAATATTCAAACAACAAAGATCTATTTAGAAAAGCATATGAAGCGTAAAAATAACGTAGGATCCACTTTCGCTGATATGTTGATATAGAATTTATGACGTTAATACCAACAAATAATTATGTGTTTTTTACATAATTATTTGTTGGTATTTTTGGTATATCATACGTATAATCTCAGGATGATGTGAAAGTTGTGTGAGCAGAAACTGAATGGAAAAACTTACAAAAACAATGGGGAGTCAAGTAGACGTGTTAGATCCAATCTCTATTAATTAAAAATAATGAAGATATGTTTAACAAAGAAAAATCAATATGATTTTAGGAAGTTATCCTGTTTTTTTATTTTAGGTATTAATTTTCGAAAACATTTTTAGGTATTTTAGATAAATATAATTTCTTTAAGGAAAGTGGACTGAATCAATTCAAAAAGAATAGTGCGAAAAATTAAAAGTATACTAGATTACTAAAATTAGAACGGATATAATAGTTTCAACGGATAATGAAACCGTTTTCGTAAATGTTGAAGGGTGTGAACTTATTGAAAAGAGTAATAGCAGTATGTTTGTTATTTGCTTTATTTTCCCCTAATATATATGGAGAAAATAAAGCAAATGCAGCTACAGTGAACAATGGAACTTTAATGCAGTATTTCGAGTGGTACGTGCCAAATGATGGGGAACATTGGAATCGTTTGCGTACTGATGCTGAAAATTTAGCTCATAAAGGAATTACATCTGTATGGATACCACCCGCATATAAAGGAACTTCACAAAATGATGTAGGGTATGGAGTGTATGATGTATATGATTTGGGAGAATTCAATCAAAAAGGAACGGTACGGACAAAATATGGGACAAAAGCACAATTGAAATCTGCAATTGAGGCTTTACATAATCAAAATATCGATGTATACGGTGATGTTGTTATGAACCATAAAGGTGGGGCAGATTATACTGAGGTTGTAACAGCCGTTGAGGTAGACCGTAATAATCGAAATATTGAAACATCGGGTGATTATCAAATAAATGCGTGGACGGGATTTGATTTTCCAGGACGCGGGGATTCATATTCTAATTTTAAATGGAGATGGTATCATTTTGATGGAACGGATTGGGATGAAGGAAGGAAATTAAATAGAATTTATAAATTTAGGGGCATAGGTAAAGCTTGGGACTGGGAAGTGTCTAGTGAGAATGGTAACTATGATTATTTAATGTATGCAGATCTTGATTTCGATCATCCTGATGTTGCAAATGAAATGAAAAATTGGGGAACCTGGTATGCGGACGAATTAAATGTAGATGGCTTTCGTTTAGACGCAGTTAAACATATTGACCATGAATATCTCCGCGATTGGGTAAATCATGTTAGAAAGCAAACGGGGAAGGAAATGTTTACAGTAGCTGAATATTGGCAAAATGATATTCGTGCTTTAAACAATTATTTAGGGAAAGTAAATTATAATCAATCTGTGTTCGATGCGCCCCTTCATTATAATTTTCATTATGCTTCAACAGGAAATGGAAATTATGATATGAGGAACATTTTAAAGGGTACGGTAGTAGAAAGTCATCCTACACTAGCTGTTACTCTCGTTGAGAATCATGATTCTCAGCCTGGCCAGTCATTAGAATCTGTTGTGAGTCCTTGGTTTAAGCCGTTGGCCTATGCATTTATTTTAACACGTGCAGAGGGATATCCTTCTGTTTTTTATGGAGATTACTATGGTACAAATGGAAATAGTAGTCATGAAATTCCAACGTTAAAGGATAAAATTGATCCAATTCTGATGGCACGAAAAAACTTTGCATATGGTACGCAACATGATTATTTAGACCATCCAGATGTGATTGGCTGGACAAGAGAAGGGGACAGTATACATGCTAATTCTGGTTTAGCAACATTAATCTCTGATGGATCAGGAGGATCAAAATGGATGAATGTTGGAAGGAACAACGCAGGGGAAATATGGTACGATATTACGGGCAATCAAATAAATACCGTAACGATTAATAAAGATGGATGGGGGCAGTTCCATGTAAATGGGGGATCTGTTTCAATATATGTTCAGAAGTAAATTAGATATGGAGACAAAGAAGCAAACTTGAAAATAAGTCAGCTTCTTTGTTTTATTCTGTTCATTTAGAGGTATATTTTATCATATATAGTTCTTAAATCAAAAATATAATTACATTCTGGTAAATGCTTCTGAAAACTTCATATTAAACACATATCAATTCCATGAATAGCACATATTCAAATTATATAATTAATATCTAAACATAAGAATATTATGTAATTTAAAGATTAAACTACAGTAAAACAAATAGTAAAAGGAGAGAATTACTATGACGATATTTGTAGATCATGAAATGGAGTACATGAATTTAGAGGAAGATGCTGAACTTTTAAAATTAATGGCACATCCTATGCGTTTAAAACTAATTAGTGAACTTTATAAACATAAAACATTAAACGTAACACAAATAACCCAAATCTTAAAACTCCCACAATCAACTGTATCCCAGCACTTATCTAAAATGAGAGGGAAAGTTTTAAAAGGAGATCGACAAGGTCTAGAAATTTACTACAGCATTAAAAATCCAAAAGCTGAAAAAATTATTGAGTTATTAGGCCCTATCCAATAGACTCTATATAACTGCATCCTGTTTTCTAAAGTAAAATACAAATTATATATTCAATACGATACAAGGACTTATGTTTTCATTTAATGTACGGAAGTGAAAAATTAGTAAAAGTCCTTATAAAAAAGACGCCCTTTATAGCGTCTTTTTTATCTTTTAAGATTCTCTAATTGAGCTCGTTAGGTAGTTAGAGATTGAGAACCTAATTTAAAAGATAAATGTTGAGCAGTTCTCTTTTGTTATACATAAATATTAAAGTAATAATTATGTAATTTTTCATAGATATATCTTAATCTTCTAATGAAATTTTGGGTTCTGTTGCAAAGTTTCTCAAGAGATAACCAGAGGCATGAATATATGAGGAAATATTATGAGACTACTAGTAATTGCTGTAATTCATGATATACCGAAAAGGCGGAGTCTGTTTGAAGACTTCGCCTTTTCGGTATAGGGCATGAACGGTTTCGATTCCTTTTATTGTACGTGAAGCATAACGAATACTTTGAAATCCTGCGGATTTGGTAAAACAACGCTTCACCTGTCGATGATCTTGTTCTATAAGATTGTTCAGGTATTTAATTGTACAATGAGTAGTGTGATTACAGAAGCCTTTTTCCCGTAATTTCTTAAACGCACAAAGTAATGCGGGCGCCTTATCTGTAGTGAGAACCGTTGGTTCTCCAAACATTTTTACTAGTCTTTTCATAAAAGCATAAGCGGCCTGATGATCTCGCTTTTTACGAAGTTGAATATCCAATGTGTGCCCTTCTATATCAATCGCACGATATAAATAACAACATTTCCCTTTGACTTTTATATAGGTTTCATCTAGTCTCCAAGACAAGTGGGTGTTTTTCGCTTTCTTCTTCCAAATTTGATAAATCAAGCTCCCATATTTATGAACCCAACACATAATGGTTGTGGGATGAACCGAAACACCACGTTCTTTCAGAATTTCAGAGACATCACGATAGCTTAAAGCAAAATGGCTCCCAAAATAATATCTCGTTTGAACTGTTTCCCTTTAAAATATCGCATTTGTGTTTCTCCTTACTCTTTTTTCTAGAGTGTAGTCTCATTTAGAAAACTTTGCAACAGAACCTTTTGATTGTATATGATATTTTTATACCCTACGCATAATACCTACTACTAACAATATCGATTCTATTCTGTTATAATATGAATTAGCAACATAAAGGAAAGGAATTAGAAAAAATGACCTTACAAAATACTAAAAACCTGAAAAAACAAGTTGCTCCTTTTGAAAAATCAACGACAAAAAAAAGTGTTTGGCAAATCATCAACACAATAGTGCCATTTATTATATTATGGTACCTTGCCTATAAAAGCCTGTCCGTTTCTTATTGGTTAACATTAGTTCCATCTGTGATAGCCGCAGGGTTTTTGACACGGATTTTCATTATTTTTCATGATTGTACCCATCATTCTTTTTTTAAAAGTCGCCGTGCAAATAGAATAGTTGGGACATTTATGGGTGTTTTAACTTTATTCCCGTTTGATCAATGGGGGCATGAGCATTCCATTCATCACGCTACAAGTGGTAATTTGGATAAGCGAGGTACAGGAGATATTTGGACCCTTACAGTGAATGAATATTTGGCAGCGCCACTTAGACACCGTTTAGCATATCGTTTTTATCGTAACCCATTGGTTATGTTTGGATTAGGTCCGATTTATGTTTTCCTGCTTAAAAATAGATTTAACCGAAAAGGTGCCAGAAAGAAGGAACGCATGAACACCTATTTGACGAATGTTTTAATCGTTGCTTTAGTAGGGTTACTCTGCTGGGCACTCGGATGGCAATCGTTTCTTTTAGTACAAGGTTCCATATTCTTAATATCAGGTTCAGTAGGTATTTGGCTGTTTTACGTACAGCACACATTCGAGGATTCTTATTTTGAAGAAGATAAAGAGTGGGAATATGTGAAAGCAGCAGTGGAAGGAAGTTCTTTTTATAAACTTCCAAAACTCTTGCAATTTCTTACTGGTAATATTGGATTTCATCATGTTCACCATTTAAGTCCAAGAGTACCTAACTATAAACTAGAAGAGGCACACAATAATACGCTTCCTTTAAAAAATGTACCAACGATTACTCTTGCTACAAGCCTGCGGTCAATCCGTTTCCGTCTATGGGATGAGCAAAGCAACAATTTTGTTAGCTTTAAAGACGTCAAATATTTAGCGGAAAACAATGTTTCTATTCAAGTGAAATCCGAACTATAACTTCATCATTTATGGCTGACTCCCCTTAATAATCCTTGATTTAAGGGGAGTCTTTGTTTAAGTAGTAGATGCCCGATAAGGAGAAAACTTAAATGATTCAAATCGTAATTGCGGAGGATTAGGAAATGCAGTTAGGGACAATTGGTTCCCTACTGAATTCAAATGAAAATGATGAAGAAAATATAATAGAATCTGCTGTAAATGTACTGTCTAAATGTTTATCTCTTGAGAAACTTCACAACAAAAACCTTTTTTATGTATCACCTTTTTTGCACCAGAACCGGATACATCGGAACACCTTATGAATTATATTGAACCGAAGGGGCTTACGTTGATAATCGACTTTTTAATAGGTAAAAGCGTGTTTATACGCTTGGGTCTGAAGAAGAAACCAAAATTTTGTTGAATACATGTAAACAATGTGAGAACCATTGATAATCCAATAGTTCTCACATTGAGATTAAGATAAGTCCGAATTTTATACGCTAAGACAATTTCTAAAGTGAAATCTCATCTTTACTACTGGGGTGTTTCTTTTTGTTAGCTTGATGAGCATCGGTCTGTATCCCTTTTAACACAAAACAATGATTTTATATGGTGTAGTTTGAGCTGGTATACTCATTGTTGTAAGAGCATAAATAGCTATTAAATTTCGATTCACAAGATTCCCTGTAAAAAATTGACCGTTTGTTAATAAAATTTGAGTAGAAGGAGAAATATTTAATTTTAATTTTCCATCACCACTCTCCAACTGTTCATTAAAATAGTCTACTTTTACATTTTGATGCGGTGTATACTTAGCCATAACAATTGCTTGAAATTGTGGTGGAAAAATGAGAGGAACAGGAGCGTTAGCATCGTAAAATCCACTTATTTTATCTCCTATTACTACTGCTGCGTAGTCAATAAAATAAGTATTTGGTTTCACTACAAAATTTATTAGAGTTCCATAACCATTATTTACAGATATTAACTTATTACATCCCGTTTCTTCATTTGATCCTGTTACAAAATCGTTAATCATAGTTATTGTACCCTCAAATGATTGAAAGTTTTTCATTCTAATACCTCTTTTGTTTATATAATTAAACCTTTATCGCTACTCTACAATTTTTAAAAACATGTAAATGAACTAATCCTTCTTGTATCAATTCCAAAAATCATCCAAAACCTACCGTTCCATCTAAAACCAGTAACAGATCTTGGTCCTACAAAAATCGGATAATACCAAAACTGTTCACCATTTGTAAGCCATATATAGGTGTTTCGAAATAAACAGAATGAAATTGCTCCTGGATCAACAGCAAATGGTGAAGCTGTTGATTGTTGAGGAATAAATGATGGGGGAGGAGATGTTGGGGCTTGTGAACTTTGTTCACCCGGAAAACCTGGTCCACCCGGAAAACCTGGTCCACCCGGAAAACCTGGTCCACCCGGAAAACCTGATGTTCCTGGTAAACCAGGAATTTGAGGACCAGGGAATTGACGATCGAAGTATTGATCATAATTTATATAAGGATAATATATTGACTCATTATACATTTAAAAGTCACCTCTTTATTTTATAACTTCCTAAAGTATTAATATGTAATATTGCCTATACATGAAGCTTATCCGCTTCATGTATAGACAATATTTTTATAAGGCAGATATATTTGTTTTTGGATGTGAGCGTAGTGGCTGGGGTGAAGTGAAGCTAGTGGTAAGAGGAAGGAGAATTCTTTCGGATAATTCATTAAAATAGAGATAGATGTACGAAGAAGAAGTAATACAGTCTAATATTAGTTTCGGTGAACCGTATCATAAGTAATAAAATATAATAAGTTTAGTAATAAAGGTTTCTCAAAGATGTTAAAATTGAAAGAGCTAGAATAAATGATAATCAACCTTTTAAGTATAAGGTAAATAGTAATTTACAGAAGCATGCTAAAAAATATATATTTACAATAAATAATAGGGACTCTTAAAAGGAATTATGATAAAGAGTAAAAAGGAAAGAGTTTGGGGCATTTATCATAAGGGGGGAGATAAATTGATTAAATATGAAACTTCTGAGATTTTAAAAGAGCATGAAAATATAATAAAAAGAACTTTTAGATATAGTAATGAGATAAGTTTTAAATGTGAAGAAACAAAACCATGGGAGAGCAAATTAGGTGGATGTCCATATTTAAAAAACATTGAAGAATATCCAGTAGATGAAGATGGAAAACCTATGTTATTTTTAGCACAGATAAATCTAACAGACATTGAGAAACTAGATGATTTACCAAAAAAGGGGTTATTGCAGTTTTTTGTTGTAAATGATGATATGTTTGGTTTGGAAAGTCCTATTTTAGTAAAATATATAGAAGATTATGAAGAAAATGAAGAACATTTAATAAAGAAAAATCCTTATGAAAATGATGAAGAATATAAGGGAAACCTCCCTTTTTCACATAATGGAAAAATGTATTTTGAAAAAAGGGAAATGCCTATATCTTCTTCATTAGATTTATTTGAACAAATTTTTAAGAATAAGCTTTCAGAAGAAGAATATGAGAAACTGAGTGATGATTGTTATAGTTGTGATAGCAGAGTTGGTGGTTATCCATATTTTGTTCAGAATGATTATTTGGGTTTTGGTGATGATGATTTCCTTTTATTGCAGCTGGATATAGATGATGAATGTGGTATTATGTTTGGAGATTCTGGGAACTGTGTTTTCTCTATTCCAAAGGATGCTTTGAAGAATAAGGATTTTTCAAAAGCAGTGTATGATTGGCAATGTTGCTAGTGTGGAAGGTGGAGTTTATGACACTTTTAGAGTGTCATAAAGAGAAAATTGAAGAAGGAAAAAGAGTAGAAAGAAATAGGAAAAAATTTATTAGATATTTTAGATAATGAACAATAGAAGTAAAACAGGATTCAGCATAAAAGAAATTAAAGAATTAAGAAATCAAAATTGTTAGGATAGGCTTTTAAAGTCTATCTTATTTTTATAAAAAATATAATCAAAGCTTGAAGTGGGTAAACAAGTAAAAGGAAATAAGAAAAGCTTAGAAGATATAAAAAATGAGTATGGATATAATAATTTTGATGAGTCAGCTCAGATTATAGCGAATAATAAGTATAATAGGAAATTTTACGAGAGAACACTTACTGGGGGAGTGTTCTTTTTCGTTTGCATCTTTTGATAAGGGACAAGCATACTATCTCTAATTTTGAGATGGTATTTAAAATCTTAGTTTAATGGCAATGTTGCGGTACTTCTAGATAGGCTTATAGGTTCTGTTGCAAAATTTGAAAAAATCATAAACCACTTGATGAATGAATAGCAATATTTAGGCAGTGGCTAGTAATTGTTGTAATTCATTGTACGCAGAAAAAACGGAGTTGGGTTGAAGACTTCGTCTATGTTTATATATAACCTGGATTGTTGCGATTCCTTTTATTGTGCGAGATGCATAGCGAAGGGTTTGAAACCCGGATGATTTCACAAATCGACGTTTCACATGTCGATGGTCTTGTTCAATAAGATTATTACGATGAGTGATCTGTATAAGTATAAAAGCCGTCTTTCTTTAATTTTTTGAACGCACAAAGTAGTGCAGGAGCCTGGTCTGTTGTGAGAACCACCGGTTCTCCGAAATGTTTCACCAGTCTTTTCATGGAAGCATACGCAGCCTGATGATTACGTGTTTTTCGAAGTTGAAAGTCTAGTCTATGACCATCTTTATCAATCGCACGATATAGATAACACCATTCTCCCTTGATTTTGATATATGTTTCATCCAAGTGCCATGATGATTGAGAAAATTTGTTTTTTTTTCCAGATTTAATAAATAAAATTACTATATTCATGAACCCATCGCATGACAGTTGTAGGGTGTATGGAAATCCCACGTTCTTTCAGAATCTCAGATACATCCCGATAGCTTAAAGAAAAACGACAGTAGTAGCCGACGGCTACCAAAATAATATCTTTCTTGAACTGTTTCCCTTTAAAATATTGCATGTATGATTCTCCACGTTCCTTTTTCTAGAGTGTAGCCCCAGTTAGAAAACTTTGCAACAGAGCCCATACGATACTGGTTATAATCATTAATGTATTCAGCTTTGTACCAATTTTACTTTTATTTAGAGCGGACATTAATCCGTCCCTTATTAAATCTTTATATTACGTTATATATCTTATGACTAAAAACAACAAATAACGACATGTTTTTTAGGGATGTTGTTATTTATTGCTTATTTGTCTTTTATTTGTTGTTTGTTTGTCTTTAGTTTGTTGTTTATTTGTTGTTTTTTGTTATGGAGAAGTATGTAATTATGCATATCTAAATAAAGGGGATCGATATGCAGAGTGTGATTAAATTATATTAAACAAATATCAAGTTATATTAGTTATTTTGTACATATTTAAAATAACCCATTTTTAACTAAGTATATCAAGTTGTAACTGCTATAATTACTCGAATTATATTAAAAAATCGTTTTATAAGTATAACATTCTCGCTCGTATTAATACTTAATAGTTAAATTATTGAATGTAATCGACAAAATTCTACTATTTACGTATTAAAAATTTAATGTTTTAATAAAGGTGCAATTGGTATGACCACTCAAGGGGGGAGAAGATTGCACTAATAAATGTGCAGTAAAGTTGCAAGTAACAGTATGTCGGAGTTAGTTACCTTAATATTCAGTTGTTTTTAAAGGGTCTAGAATCTCAAAAGTATCACATTTTAAAAAAAGTGTTTTCAGTTTCTACATAGCAAAAGTGATTTTATTCCGCAATAAAAGTATAAGCAATGTACAGTATAATTTCATCTTTTGTGATCTTGTAGGGCCTTGTCGACAAAACTAGGTGAGATATTATGAAATTTTATTGTTTACTTGAAAAAAACCTAATATTCAAATGATAGGGAATTAATATCCTTACATTCTATGAGAAGTAAATAATAACGAAGTTTAACACTCTATCCGAGAGATTTCTCCTTCCTCGAGCATGTGAAAAAAGAGCCTAGCGTTAGGTCGTTCAAGATGTATGTATAAGATTGTAAATAGACAATAGTAAAGGGGTGTACGGAATGAAAAATAAAATAATTACAGGATTTTTTATAACATCAATTGTAACTGGGGCGACTATTCCTATCAATACTCTCGCAACACCAATCGTTCATGCAGAAACTCAACAGGAAAGCATGGATATATCCTCATCATTACGAAAATTAGGTGCACAATCTAAATTAATCCAAACATATATTGATCAAGGTTTAATGAGCCCTAATGTACAGCTAGCAGAAGTCCCAGCTTTAAATACAAATCAATCCCTAATCAAGCAAGATATGAAGGAATGGTCATCAGAACTTTATCCAAATTTAATTCTAGTAAATTCAAAAAGTAAAGGGTTTGTAACTAAATTTAATAGCTATTATCCAACATTAAAAGGGTTTGTAGACAATAAAGAAGATAAAGAAGGCTTTGTGGATAGACTTGAAGTTCTTCAAGATATGACTATGACGAACCAAGAAAACGTACAAAGACAGATTAATGAATTAACAGATCTTAAATTACAGCTGGATAAAAAACTTCAAGATCTCGATATGGATGTAACAAAAGCACAGGCTGTACTAAGTTCAGATGGAACAGGGAAAATAGATCAGCTAAAAAATGAATTACAAAATACCCAAAAATCAATTCAAAATGATTTACAACAAATAGCATTATTACCAGGAGCTTTAAATGAACAAGGGTTTGTTATTTTCAAAGAAGTCTATAACCTTTCAAAAGATATCATTGAACCTGCTGCTCAAACAGCAGTAGCAGCGTATAACAAAGGAAAAGAAATTAACAACTCTATTTTAGAAGCAGAGAAAAAGGCAGAGCAAGAAGCGAAAGAAAAGGGTAAATCTGCTCTAGAGATTGAAGCTGCTAAAAAAGAAGCCCGTGAAGCAATTGAGAAAAGCAAACAAGCTGAAATAGCTGCAGCTGCAGTTGCAAAAACAAAAGAGTATGACCTTACGAAAGTTATTGACCCTGAAAAAATTAAGAAAACATATAGTGCTTTCGCTGAAGTAAATAAACTAACAGCAGAACAGCGAACACATTTAGCAGATTTAGAGACACAAAATCAAAAATTTTATGATTTAACTAAGAACCTAAAAATAGCAGATTTACAAAAATCAATGCTTCTTATTATGCAAAATGATTTACATACATTTGCAAATCAAGTAGATGTAGAACTTGACCTACTAAAGCACTATAAGGAAGATTTGGGTCTAATAAAAAATAGCCTTACAAAATTATCTACTAATGTTGATACAACTAACCAACAGTCTCAAAAAGATACATTAAGACAATTAAAAAATGTAATAAGTTACCTTGAAGAACAAGTCTATAAATTTTAATATTATGTTTTTGAAAATCTAAAAAGATTATAAGAATCTAGCGAAAGAATGAGAAGGAGAATAGTTATGAAAAAATTTCCATTTAAAGTGTTGACTTTAGCTACTCTGGCAACGGTTATAACTGCTACTACCGGTAACACTATTCATGCATTTGCACAAGAAACGACTGGTCAAGAACAAAAAGTAGGGAATTATGCATTAGGGCCTGAAGGACTGAAGAAAGCATTGGCTGAAACAGGATCTCATATTCTTGTAATGGATTTATACGCAAAAACAATGATTAAACAACCAAATGTAAATCTGTCCAATATTGATTTAGGTTCAGAAGGAGGAGAATTAATCAAAAACATTCACCTTAATCAGGAACTGTCGCGAATCAATGCGAATTATTGGCTAGATACAGCGAAACCAAAGATTCAAAAAACAGCACGTAATATTGTAAATTACGATGAACAATTTCAAAATTATTACGACACATTAGTAGATACTGCACAAAAGAAAGATAAGGCAGGCTTAAAAGAGGGTATAAATGATTTAATCACTACAATTAATACAAATTCAAAAGAGGTTACAGAAGTAATTAAGATGTTACAGGACTTCAAAACAAAACTATATACAAATTCTACAGATTTTAAAAATAATGTAGGCGGCCCAGATGGAAAAGGTGGATTAACGGCACTATTAGCGGGGCAACAAGCGCTAATTCCACAACTTCAAGCTGAAATTGAGAAGCTGCATTCTACTCAGAAAGAACATTTTGACAATGTATTAGCATGGTCAATTGGCGGTGGATTAGGAGCAGCCATTTTAGTTATTGGAGCTATTGCAGGAGCTGTAGTAATTGTTGTGACTGGCGGTACAGCAACACCTGCTGTTGTTGGTGGCCTTACAGCTCTTGGTGCAGCTGGAATTGGTTTAGGAACAGCAGCTGGTGTCACGGCATCTAAGCATATGGACTCCTATAACGAAATTTCTAACAAAATTGGACAATTAAGTACAAAAGCTGATCTTGCTAGCCAAGCTGTTATTTCGCTTACTAACGCGAAAGACACTTTAGCATATCTGTATCAGACAGTGGATCAAGCGATACTGTCTCTAACGAATATTCAACAACAATGGAATAAAATGGGGGCTAATTATACAGATTTGTATGATAATATCGACCAAATGCAAGAGCATAAACTCTCGTTGATACCTGATGATTTAAAGGCTGCTAAACAAAGTTGGAATGATATTCATAAAGATGCAGAATTCATTTCGAAAGATATTGCTTTTAAACAAGATTAGAAATTAAAAATCATAACCTATATTGGAGGAATATAAACTGATGAAAAATATCCCGTACAAACTAATCGTTGCATCGGCTCTTTTAACTATGACAGCAACTTCTGTAGTCTCACCAGTAGCAACTTATGCAAGTGAAATTGAACAAACTAATAATGGAGATACAGCACTTTCAGCAAATGAAGCGAGGATGAAAGAAACCTTGCAAAAGGCCGGATTATTTGCAAAATCTATGAATGCCTATTCTTATATGTTAATTAAAAATCCAGATGTGAACTTTGAAGGAATTACTATTAATGGATATGTGGACTTACCTGGTAGAATTGTACAAGATCAAAGGAATGCAAGGGCACATGCTGTTACATGGGATACGAAGGTGAAAAAACAGCTTTTAGATACATTGACGGGTATCATTGAATACGATACGACATTTGACAATTATTATGACACAATGGTAGATGCGATTAATACAGGAGATGGAGATACTTTAAAAGAAGGGATTACAGATTTACGAGGGGAAATTCAACAAAATCAAAAGTATGCACAACAATTAATAGAAGAATTAACTAAATTAAGAGATTCTATTGGACAAGATGTTAGAGCATTTGGAAGTAATAAAGATCTCTTGCAGTCGATTTTAAAAAACCAAGGTGTAGATGTTGAGGCTGATCAAAAACGTCTAGATGAAGTTTTAGGATCAGTAAACTATTATAAACAATTAGAATCTGATGGGTTTAATGTAATGAAGGGTGCCATTTTGGGTCTACCAATAATCGGCGGTATCATAGTGGGTGTAGCAAGAGATAATTTAGGTAAGTTAGAGCCTTTATTAGCACAATTACGTCAGACCGTAGATTATAAAGTAACATTAAATCGTGTAGTTGGAGTTGCTTACAATAATATTAGTGAAATGCATAAGGCGCTTGATGATGCTATTACTGCACTTACTTATATGTCTACCCAATGGCATGATTTAGATTCTCAATATTCAGGAGTACTGGGACATATTGAGACTGCATCACAAAAAGCAGATCAAAATAAATATAAATTCTTAAAACCTAACTTGAATGCAGCTAAAGACAGTTGGAAAACATTACGAACAGATGCGGTCACATTAAAAGAAGGGATAAAAGAATTAAAAGTGGAATCTGTTACGCCACAAAAATAGGGAAATATTAATTCTGTTGCATAGTGGCCCAAAACATAGAGAGTCTATGATTACACTATTAAACAGTAAGGCAACAATTAATAAATCCTTATATACCAGAAAGGCGGAGTCTCATTAAAGACTTCGCCTTTCACTTATATATAATTTTCATTCAAATAAAAAGATAACCGTGCAGTTTTACTTGTTTTTTAAAACTTTGCAACAGAACCGATTAATATGGGACAGATTATAAAGATTTGCTTGATAATATCGAATCTATGCAACAACATAGATTCTTTTTAATACTTGATGATTTAAAGGCTGCTAAAGAAAGTAAGGATGATACTTATAAAAGATGTATAACCCATTTCGAAAGACATCGTTTTTAAAGAAGAATAGAACTTGAAATCAAATCCTATATTGGAGGAATATGAAATGATGAAAAAAATTCCGTATAAAATACTCGCTGTATCAGTGTTTTTAACTATGACAACTACTTATGCAGTCACACCAGTAGCAGCCTTTGCAAGTGAAATTGAACAAACTAACAATGGAGATATGTCTCTTTCAGCAAATGAAGAACAGATGAAAAAAACTGTGCAAGATGCTGGGTTATTTGTAAAATCTATGAATGAATATTCTTATTTGCTAATTAATAATCCAGATGTGAGTTTTGAAGGAATTACTATTAATGGGTATGCAGATTTACCTAGTAAAATTGTACAAGATCAAAAGAATGCAAGAGAACATGCAGTTTCATGGAATACGAAAGTAAAAAAACAGCTTTTAGATACATTGACAGGTATTATTGAATACGATACAAAATTTGAAAATCATTATGAAACATTAGTAGA
Source organism: Bacillus sp. H1a (assembly GCF_000633475.1). Taxonomy (NCBI): domain Bacteria; kingdom Bacillati; phylum Bacillota; class Bacilli; order Caryophanales; family Bacillaceae; genus Bacillus; species Bacillus sp. H1a. The sequence goes on from NZ_AYMH01000002.1 coordinate 20,198, forward strand.
GGCAATCAATACTGGGAATGGAGATACTTTAAAAAAAGGGATTACGGATTTACGGGGGGAAATTCAACAAAATCAAAAGTCTGCAAAAGTATTAATAGAAGAATTAACTAAATTTAAAAATGCTATTGGAGAAGATGTTAGAGTATTTGGAAGTCATAAAGAGACCTTGCAGTCTATTTTAAAAAGCCAAGGAGCTGCGGTTGAGGATGATCAAAAGCGTCTAGAGGACCTTTTAGGGCAAGTAAACTATCAGAAAGATATAGAATCTAAGGGATTGGACATGGTGAAAATCCCCTTTCTTCCCACATTGATTGCTGGTGGGATAATGATAGGTGATGCAAGAGGTAAGTTAGGCTGGTTAGAGCCGGAATTAGCAAAATTACGTCAGAATGTAGATTATAAAATAACATTAAATCGTGTAGTAGGAGTTGCGTTTCATAATATTAGTGATATGCATAGTGCGATTGATAATGCTATTACTGCCCTTACTTATATGTCCACGCAATGGGATGATTTAGACTCTCGATATGCGGGCGTACTGGGACATATTGATAAAGCGGATCAAAAAGTTGATCAAAATAGATATAAATTCTTAATCCCCAACTTGAATGCGGCGAAAGACAGTTGGAAAACATTACGAACAGATGTTGTCACATTACAAGAAGGGATAAAAATTGCAGAGAAAAAAGAACAGGATTTTATGAATCAGCTTCGTCCATCAAGCGTTTTCTACTTTTATAAAAAAATTCATAACGCATACACATTTGAAATAAAGACTGGAACAAATGCACCAAATGCGTCTTATAAAGTTATGAATTTAACTAAAAACACTGTTCATAATATGTGGAGTGGGGGACCAAATACAGACATGTGGGCTGACTGGCTTTCATTTAATCCAAAAGATGAATTTGCGGTGGTAGCAGTAGTGGATGGGAAAGAGTATGTTGTATATAAAGACAAAGTAGAAAATATAATGAACTGAACCCGAAAAGTTAGACAGAAAAATTACGCAGCAATTGGAGATGGTACACTAAACTGGACACTAAGTTAAGTGAAAAAGATGATTCAGAGAGTTCTCTTTCCATTCATTTCTCACAAGCATGGTTAGTTCAGTCATATCTCGTCCTATGTACATACTTTCATCTCCATAATATGTAGTTTGAATAAATGTTCAAATAATATACGGAAGTTTAAAAATAAAATTAAGGATAGCTATTAAATGGATTGGTTATATTATTGGTTGTGGAGGTGAGAAAGATGAACAAAAAACAACAAGGTTACAATAAGGCAACTTCTGGCGCTAGCATCCAAAGCACAAATGCTAGCTATGGTACAGAATTCGCAACTGAAACAAATGTACAAGCAGTAAAACAAGCAAATGCACAAGCAGAGGCAAAGAAAGCACAAGCTTCAAGTGCACAAAGTGCAAATGCTAGTTATGGTACAGAATTTGCAACTGAAACAAATGTACAAGCAGTAAAACAAGCGAATGCACAAGCAGAGGCAAAGAAAGCACAAGCTTCAGGTGCACAAAGTGCAAATGCTAGTTATGGTACAGAATTTGCAACTGAAACGGATGTGCATGCAGTGAAAAAACAAAATGCACAAGCAGCTGCAAAAAAATCACAATCATCTAACTCTAATCAATAATGAAGGAAAAACACTTCTCTATCTTAAGAGAAGTGTTTTCTCAGGCTGTGGAGAAAGTCTTCTCCACAGCCTATTTTTGTGTTTGGACCTCTTTTTATGTGTCAACACTAATAACAAAGAGGAAAGGGAAAGATTTTTTATTTGGGTATGATGAGGACCATCCGTATGGTCATGGAAAGGCCGAAGTCATTTCTTCAGGAATTGTAGCTATTATTTTAACTTTAGTATCTTTATTTATTGCCTATGAATCAATAAAAGCATTATTTTCCCCAGCGACTGAGCCTTATATGATTGCTTTTATAGCGGCTGTTGTTTCTTTAGTTTGGAAATAAATCTTATATGTATATACAATACGAATTGGCCGAAAAGCAAATAGTAAAAGGTCTTATTGCAACTGCTTATGACCATCTTGCTGACGTTTATGATTCTATTGCCGCTGGAATTGGAATTGCTTTGCTAAACGATAGATATCCAATTCCATATGCAGCTTATGATGATCCATTAGCCTGAATCATTGTTTCCTTCTTTGTTTTAAAACTTGCAATTAGTAGGGGGAAAGAAGCTGTATATATATTAATGGAAGGTGGTCTACCTACTGAAAAATGTAGTGAATATAAGAAGACAGTTCAGGCACATCCATTGGTGAAAAGGATTGATAGAATGCGTGCCCGTGAACATGGCCACTATATTTTGATTGATGTTAGGGTTAGTGTCCCAGCTTATTTAAGTATCCAACAAGGACATGATATTTGTAGAGAGGTAAAAACGACTATTATGGAGCATGATCCAGAAGTAGATGAAGTGCTCATTCACTTAAATCCGTGGTATCAAGAAAAATAAGCTTGTTGAAGTTTAGAGTTATAAAAGTAGGTAATTAGAAAGTACTTTTGTTAGTTTCGATAAATATATAGTAGTAATTATTTTGAAATTGAAAACATATTAGTTATAGAACTTATTTTTGTGTATAAGGAGCATGAGTAGAATGAACAGAGTAGGAAAAGATGATTTTGTTTCTGGATTTGTACCGAAGCATAACCATGGATCAGTGGATTATACATCTGTTGTAGGTGGGCATGTGCATCAATGTTTAGACGTTACATCTCCACCAATTCAAGCACCAAATGGGGAACATATACATTATACAGAAGGGTATGTTCTTTTTGAGGATGGGCATACGCACCATTATAAGGCATATTCTGGACCAGCAATTCCAGTTGGAAATGGGATGCATGTTCATTATTATGATTTTTATACGACAGAAGATAATGGACATAAACATCGCGTTAAGGGAGTAGATCAACCTGCACCAGGTGACAAATAAGGATGATAAAAAAAAATCCTCTGTTGAAAACAGAGAGCTTTTGTTTCAATTCATTTGAAAACCTTGAATAAAAGAATATAAGGTTCTGATGCAAAAAATCTCTTAAACTTGGACATACTGATAGTACTACTCTAGAAAAGATGCGTGACCAGTATGGAAAGACTACTGTTCAATACAGCCTCTTTAATAGGCATTCCTTCTTTTCGATTTCGTTCGATTTTGTCGATTAATACAATTCCGTTCGTTACTCTCTTCCAAACTTATAATTTTCATAAAGAAAAGACACTCATATATGAGTGTCTTTTCCGATAGTTTTTTTAGCAGAAGCAAGCAGCTCCAACGATGATTAATAAAATAAACAATACAACTAATAAAGCAAATCCACCAGCAAAGCCGCCGCCACAACTACCACCAAAGCCCATAATAGTTCCTCCTTTAGATAAGAGGACAAAACACGTGGTCACTCTTGTATTTTAACGGATTCAATTTACTTTATGTTTTTACGCATGAATTGAGCAGGTCCTTTTGAAAATAAAGAAAAAACACTCTCCTTTGAGTGTCTTCTCTCCACTTGAACCATCTTGCTTTTTGTCGCGTCCATATATCTTTTTACTTGCAATTATTTTGAAGTTTTCGCACTAGAACCCAAAACACTTACTTATGTTTTCCTGGAAGACCAATATCTGCGAATAAAAATATGTTTAATGCGACTCTTATTAAATGCAAAGGGAACCTGCTACATTTTTATATGTAATATTGCATATGAAAATGTATTGATAATAATGTAAGCGCTTACTGTAATGAAGGCATAAAGATAAATCATATCTTAACAGCAACAAAAAGGAGGAAATAATATAGAAATCGCAATGGCAGTTTTGAAATTTTTAGGTGGAGTAATTCCATTAGTTCAAGAACTTTTAAAAGCATTTATGTAAGTTTATTATTTAGCAATCATTTATAAATCATTATCATATCTTAAGATAAAAAAGAACGGGGTGTTTTTTTCTGAAAATTAAGAAAAATAATAAAAAAATAAAATTCCTAGCATGTTTATTAGTTAGTTTATGCACTATTAATTATTCCTCTATTTCTTTCGCGGAAACACAAACAGGTAATGCAACTGATGCAACCAAAAATGCTAGTGGCATTAATACTGGTATAGCAAATTTAAAGTATGATAGTAGAGATATTTTAGCAGTAAATGGTGATAAAGTAGAGAGTTTTGTTCCGAAAGAAAGTATAAACTCAAATGGTAAATTTGTAGTGGTTGAACGTGAGAAAAAATCACTTACAACTTCACCAGTGGATATCTCAATTATTGATTCTGTGGCTAATCGTACTTATCCAGGAGCGGTACAACTTGCAAATAAAGCTTTTGCAGATAATCAACCAAGTTTATTAGTGGCTAAGAGAAAACCCTTAAATATTAGTATAGACTTACCTGGCATGAGAAAAGAAAATACAAAAACTGTCCAAAACCCAACATATGGTAATGTGTCTGGAGCAGTAGATGATTTAGTATCTACTTGGAATGAAAAGTATTCAACAACACATACGTTACCTGCAAGAATGCAGTACACAGAATCTATGGTTTATAGTAAATCTCAAATAGCAAGTGCTCTAAATGTTAACGCTAAATATCTTGATAATTCACTGAA
>NZ_AYMH01000003.1:0-209948 GCF_000633475.1 Bacillus sp. H1a
AGTCTTGGGATTTTTGCACCAGAACCCTTTTTCCTTTGTGACCTAACTAACACTTGATTTTCGTCTCCCATATTCCTACACTTCCTTTTCGTTTTATAAAACATTTTTTTATTCTAATAATGCGTTTTTGTATATAATAACCATTATACGACTATCATCTATTTATTTCGATATACTCATGAAATTGACACATTTCATTTCTATACTAGAATTATAATATAGCAACGTGAGGAGGATTCCTATGGAACATAATATTTTACAGGTCATTGCATTAGCAGAAAAACTAAAATACGAAATGCGACACAGCTGGCTCTCTAACGGACGTCAAGAAAGTGTTGCAGAACATACATGGCGTATGTCGCTAATGGCCATCTTAGTTGAACCTTATTTAGATCAAAAAGTAAATATAGAAAAATTACTTAAAATGGTCATTATTCACGACCTTGTTGAAGCTGAAGCAGGTGACATCCCCGCCTTTGACACGATGAATAGCCGTGAATTACAATTACAAAAACAAAAAAATGAGCAAGAGGCCATTTTAAATATTAAACGTACATTAGAAGGTCCTCTTGGGGAAGAATTATACGATTTATGGATGGAATTCGAAGCGAAAGAAACGTATGAAGCAAAAGTTGCTAACGCACTTGATAAACTTGAAGTGAAAATTCAGCATAACGAAGCTGACATTGATACGTGGCTACCAATTGAGCATAAGATGACTTTCCAAGTTGGTAAACATACAGATTTTGACTCTTTCTTATCCAAGTTACAAAAACTCATTGAACAAGAAGGAGAAAAAAAATTACTCGCTGCTGGCATTGACGTCGAAGCTTGCAAACAGTAACCGTTTAATTATGAAATAAGACACTCAACATGAGTGTCTTATTTCATAATTGTTGATACTGCCTGTTTGTAAATAAGTTGTTGCTTCCCATCTACTAACATTAAAATTGTAAATTTATCTACCCCAACTACTTCTCCTACAATTCTTACTCCGCTCTTTAAAAATATAGTAACTGTACCTTTTTCTTCTTTTATTTGTTTATACAATTCTTCTTGTAAACGTTCCAATAACTGTTCTCTCCTCCTTAAGTAAATAATCCTAATATAAAGAACTAAAGATTATTCACTTATACACTTTGTCTTTTATATTCATAAACTTGTTAATTAATATATCTAAATCTCGACTAAATAACAAAACTTTATTATGTCCTAATCCATAAGTTGCAACTAGTCGAATTAATTCTTGCTTATTATTTTCTATAGTATCCTGTAGATTTCTCATCTCCATCTCTTTACAAGCTCCCTTTTCCCATAATATTACTTGTAAAATTATAGTACATTTTTACACATAAAAAAATATAAAAATGGTTTTTTTACAAATTTTATATTTATGAAGAGAAAGTTTAACGTAATTGTAAGTTACATCACAATTTATTTAACAATTCGTTCACTTATTATACACTTCCATGTCATCTTACCACTTATCCCACTATTTGCAATCAGTAATACTCCCTATTCAAAATACGATATGACGTATATTGAACATCAGACCTAGATGAACTCACAGGCTTTTGTCTAATTAGAAGTAAGACTTGTTCCTTTTCCATATAAAAAACATACTGTATACAGTAATCCATTAATTATATAGATTAATTTACTAAAAAGGAGAAAAAAACATGAGCTATGGTGGTAGCTGCGCTGGTTTCGGCGGTGGATTTGCTTTACTCATCGTACTATTCATCCTTCTAATCATTATCGGATGTAGCTGTTGGGGTGGAGGCGGAGGCGGATATTAATATAAAATATCCTTTCCATTAAGCTCAAAATGAATGAATGCGTTAGCTAAAAACAAAACATCGTTTAATATGGAATAAGAAACATTTTTACTAAGGAGGATTATAATGATTGAAGGTCTTTATGAAGCACATTTACCTGTCCGTAATTTAGAAAATCCGATACCTTTTTATGAATTACTGGGGCTAAAATTATATAAAAGAGACAAGGATATCGCCTTCTTTTTGGATTGTAGAAAATGAAAGTTAGCTTGGGCTTTGGAAAGGAAAAGAATACAAAGTTAATTATCATCCTTCTTTACGGCATATCGATTTCTAAGTAAACTTATACGATTTAGAAAACGCGATACACTGGCTCAAACAGAAAGGAATTCCAGCGTGAAAAGACTTCGGAATGGGGCCACTTGAGCCAATCGTTTTTCCTGAACTAGCACACGCCCCTGTATATTTTAACGATTTTGATGGAAATAGTTTAGAATTTATTGCAAAATTACCTATTGGACTGCCCAAGGCAGAAAAATGTATTTAAGCGAATAGAAAAAGCATGTACAAACATCACCAATAGGTAGGGATTAGTTTTTATGTCAGCGCAATCAGTTTCTTATTCCACACTGCTTAAAACAAATAAAAACTTCAAAAAACTATTTTATGGTCAAACGTTAAGCGTACTTGGAGATTGGTTTCATACTGTAGCTTTATTAACATTCGTCTATAGCATAACAGAATCTCCATTACGGATTTCTTATTCAATTATCTATGTTTATTACCGGATGACTTTTCTTATTTTATCGAGGGGAACTAAGTGAAGAATCTAAAATAGCTTAATAGCATGTTTATGTACATGCTATTTTTATTTATGTCGAAATCCACAGGAAAAAGGCGATTTATTTCTCTTACGTTCCAACTTTTTAGAATATACAATAAATTTAGATTATAAGAAAGGAGCTGACATAATGTTTAAGGATCGACTTACCATTTCAGCTGAACAGCAAAAACTAATTTCCAATGCAACTCGCATTCAAATTCTTCATCTATTAAAAGACGAAACACTTACAGCAAAACAAGTAGCTACTAAACTAAATAAATCTGCCGGTAGCGTTCACTATCACATTCAAATTTTATATGACGGAGGGTTACTTGAATTAGTAGATACAAAGGAGAAACGAGGAATTATCGAAAAATATTATAAAGCAAAATCTGCTCATTTTTATATTGAAGAAGCGGGCACGGAAGGAACAAATACAGGGAGTCATATTATATCTCATTTATTTTTAACTCCAGAGGAATTACAACAACTCACCTGGGAGATTTCACAAGTTTTATTACGATGGGAAAACAAAACCGCTCGTCAATCAAACTCTGAAAAGGAATACACTATTTCCTGCCGTATAAAAAAACAATGAAAGAAAGGTCCATATGCCCATGAAAAATAAACTATTATTATTGTCGGGAACAGGCATTTCTCGTTTAGGTGATTTTATGTACCTCATAGCTCTAAACTTAATGGTGTTAAATAGTACAAACTCTCCCGCTGCTGTAGCAGGATTATGGATCGTTGGTCCAATTGCCACCGTTGTTACAAAAATATGGTCTGGTAGTATAGTAGATCGTTTAAACAAACGGTCAATTATGCTTATCACAGATATTATTCGAGCAGTGTTCATCGGCTGTATTCCACTATTTGATTCTATTTGGGCAATTTATATTTTTATCTTTTTGACTCGTATTGCTACATCATTTTTCGATCCAGCTTCATTCACTTATAAAACCATGCTCATACCAGCTGAAGAACGTGCTCAATTTAATGCTTGGAATAGCCTGTGTACAAATGGGGCTTTTATTATTGGTCCGGCTCTTGCTGGAATACTTCTCACTACATACTCGGCAGCCTTTGTTATTTACTGCAACTCAATTTCATTTCTACTTTCTACCATTCTCATATACTTCTTGCCAAACATCACATTACAAACAAAGCAAAACAAAGAAGTTACAAACACTTTCGTACAAACATTACGAAGCGATTGGAAACAAGTCTTTTCATTCGCACGGACTGAAACATACATTATTCTCGTATTCGTTCTATTCCAAGCCACAATGCTTGTCTCAATGGCACTGGATTCACAAGAAGTTGTTTTTACAAGACAAGTACTGTTTTTATCAGATGTAGAATATAGCATACTCGTTAGTATAACCGGGGCAGCTTACGTTTGCGGTTCATTTCTTGTCTCTCTCTTTGTAAAACGATTACCGATTAAATATTGCATCGGCTATGGTATGATTTTTACAGCAGTAGGCTATGTGATTTTCGCCTTTTCAAATTCATTTATGATCGCAGCAAGTGGTTTTATTTTACTTGGAATCTCTTCATCATTTGCCGGTACTGGATTTATAACATTTTATCAAAATAACATCCCAGTACATATGATAGGACGTATCGATAGCGTATTTGACTCAATAAAAAACTTTATCCAAATCTTTTTCATTTTAGCAATTGGAGCATCTGCACAGTTTCTTTCCGTTCAAATTACTGTGATAAGTAGCTCTTTACTCATCCTTCTCCTTTCCTGTTTATTAGCAATCCGGGTAATGACTCCTTCAAAAGAAAAATATTTTAAACCTACAGGATCATCATTAGAATACTAACTAAACGGAAAAAGCGGCTATTATGCCGCTTTTCACATTAAATATTTTATAAATAAAAGACCGCATGGTACTATGACATACATATTGAAAAATATAAAAAAACCTTTTTCAAAATCCTTATATTTTTCTTCTTTTACTCCACGCTACTTTAATTTCATAATAATCATAGTGATTTCGTTTTCGTGCTCTATACTTCCAAATTGTATATATTTTTTACTATATTTAACCCCGTATACGTTTTTCATTTTTTTATGTTGCGAGATTGCTTGAATATCTTCTATTAATATACTGTATTCATTTACCTTTTTAAAATAACAATCTAATCCTTTCATCAGCAACCTTTTATTTGTTAAAACAATATAATAGTAAAATCAAAGCTTTCTTCATGCTATCTCCCCCTCTACAACTATTCGAAAACAATCACACTTCTCCTCTAAAAAAAGACAAACCCACGTCTCAGGTTTGTCCTTTTTACTTATTTCTTATTAAATCCTTTCTCACTCAAAAACTCTTTCATATGCATTCTCTTCTCTTTGGCCATAAATGAACTCATTGATTCCGTCCATGTTACGTTTTTTTGATTTGACGATCTTTCTTTATAATACGCGCTCATCGTTTCATCGTATTCGTTTAACAATTCATCATATTTCTTTTCATCATATCCATTTTCATGAAGAATAGCTGCTACTGGTAACCGCGGTTTAACTCCATGATCTTCATCTGGTACACCGACTGTCATTCCGAACACAGGATATACTTTATCCGGTAAATGAAGCAATTCGCTCACTTCTTTCGGATTGTTACGAATTCCACCGATATAGCAAATGCCGTATCCTAATGATTCTGCTGTAAGTGCTAAGTTTTGTGCAAATAATGAGGCATCTACTGTTGCCACGATGAAGTCCTCTACTCCCTCATGCTTAATCTCTGTACCGTGTTTTTCGCATGCAATTTCGAGACGCTTTAAATCCGCACAACAAATAAAGAACGCCGCGCAATCTTTCACATGACGATTTCCAGATAGCTCTGCTAATTTAACTTTTAGTTCCTTATCTGTTACATAAATAACCGAATACGCCTGGACAAAATGTGAAGAAGCAGCATGCTGAGCAGCTTGCACCATTCTTTCCACTACATCTTTTGAAATTGGTTCTTCTTTATATTTACGAACTGAAACGTGTTGCTCCATTTTATGTATAATCTCATTCATGAAAATCACTCCTTTTTTCTCTTCATAATGAAAAATTAACACATCTTTTTTAATATTCACAACTTATAAGCACAAAAAGAGCAATTCTTTGCGAATTGCTCTTTTTTTTAATACAAATAAATACGGTAAATGAAATTACATTGACGTTTCGACAAGGACTCTCGAATTACCGAAAAATAACGGCAGGTTTAAATGATGTTAATGCCTGTTATGTAATTCTTGTTACGCCGCTTTCAAAACTTTAATTCCTTTAACGATATTCCAAATGAAGTAGTAAATTCCTACAAGAATAAACACTGCATACGTTATAACCATCCCAATTCCAACGCCCTCAGACTGATTGAAACTTAAACCGTATACCCCGGATACAGCTAATCCTCCAAATAAAATTGCGTATGGGAAAACGTGTGACCAAAATGCTTTTTTTGCATGATGTTTTACTTCATCTTCCGCAACGAAGTAAACGATAATTGGCAGTAAAAATGGTGCAAAAAAGATACTAAAGTAGCATAGTGAAGATAATATATTATTCCCTTTCATACGATTCACCTCTAAAGTTTTTTGTTACCTTCATTATGTCAGGAAACCACTTTAGAAACTATCGCTTTACCTTTCATTAAGATGACATATTTGTAAGATTTACATTAAGGTAAATCCCACCTGAAATTTCAGGTGGGATTCAAGTTGATTATATTCGATTTAATAACCAATATTGTGTGATCGCTAAATATTCTCTAACGTTCGATTGGATGATAATTGGTTTCGGTGTTTTTGCCGAGAGACCTTCTAATGTTAATCCTTGTTTTTCCGCAATCTTTTTCGCTCGAAACATATGAAAATCGTTCGTTACAATCATCCCTTTTTTCATATGTTCAGAGATAAGAGGTTTTGAGAATTTAATATTTTCATCCGTACTCGTCGAACGGTCCTCCATTATTATTCGGTCTTCTGCAATATTTTGTTTCATTAATCCTTGTTTCATCGCTAAAGCTTCTGAAATATCTTCGCCTTTTCCTCGCCCTCCAGATACGATAGCAATTGTTTTCTCATGTGATTTTAAATACTCTGCAGCTTTATCTATACGATATTGCAGTGAATAAGACGGTTTCGTCCCATTTACTTTCGAGCCTAGTACAATCATGTAATCCGCTTCATCTGGTGCTGTCATATGACCATGCTTATAAATGTTATATTGTAAAAATCCCACATAAACAGCGCAAATCATCAACATAACTAAACTATACTTAATAATTTTTTTCTTTAGCATTCGCATATACTCCTATTTTCTCTATTTGTTCATCATAATATCCACTAAGTCGTTTGTATACAGATAAATTCCAATTAAGTCTAAATTCCCCTCTAAAAGTAATATTTATCATATCTTTGGGAATAGTAAGTACAACTTCACACGAAGGAGTGTACATATTGCTCGTCTTTTTATGTAATGTATCGTTCTTTTTTATTTTATTTTTAATATCACTTAAGTTATTAGGGAAATCCGCACTAGCGCAACTAACTCCTCATGATTTTGGCGCAATTATCTTTTTATCTTATTTGGCCTTTCAAGCGATACCAGTCGACGGTGCTTTGCAAGCTTTTTCCGGCATGGTTGCCATTACATGCTTACATCTACTACTTACAAAGCTAAGCTTATTAAATAAATTGAATCGCTTCATTCTCGGGCATCCCATTATTCTAATAAAACATGGAGATATTATTTTTGAAAACCTAAAGAAGAGTAGATATCCAATTGCCGAATTACTATCCAACCTCCGTGTTGCAGGCTATCCGAGTGTTCATGAAATTGAATATGCAATTTTAGAAGCAAATGGATCTATAAGTATTTTGCCAAAAAGAGAACTCATACCATTGACTCCGAAAGATATGAATATAGATGTTAAGTATTCCGGATTACCAATTGCTCTTATCGTTGATTCACAAATTCAATACGATAACTTAAAGTTAATCCATAAAAATGAAAAGTGGTTACATGCAGAGTTACAGGAGAAAGGCGTTACAAATATTAAAAACGTTGCTTTCGCTTCTGTGCAGGAAACAGATGGATCTTTTGCCATTAGTTTAAAGGAATGAAAAAATCCCCTTAATTGTTTTCAAGGAGATTTTTTCATTATATTGCTTCTTTCTTTCCTGCCAAGTTTAATGGAACAGGATGTTTCATACGATTCATCGTAAATACAATGATTGCTGTCAATATTTCTGCTACTGGCATAACGAGCCAAATTCCATTTACACCAAATAATTTCGGCATAATCCATAACAATGGGATAATAAATAGTAAACCACGGCTCAAAATAATAAGAACTGATTTTGTCGTTTGTCGCACGGATTGGAAATACTCTCCATACACAATGTTATAGCCTAAAAATACATATTGGATAAAGAATAAACTAATACCTGTTAACGTTAACTCCAATAGTTCTGGCGATTGAACATCAAATAAACCAATTATATATTTCCCGAAGAATAAACCGACAACAATTGCTACGCCTCCGAGTACAACTGCAATTTTTACAGCTAACCGTAATCCTTCACGCAGTCTTTCTGATAAATTTGCACCATAATGGAAACTAGCAATAGGTTGTAATGCGGCACCAACACCGAAGAATAATAGTAATGTCATTGCATGAATACTATTGACCATCGCATAAGAAGCGACACCTACTTCTCCTGCATATTGAACAAAAGCGATATTAAAACCAACCGTTACAATCGCTACTGTAATTTCAGTTGTAAAACTTGGGAAACCTATCACCATAATTTGTTTAACCGTATCCCATTCAAAATGGAATTTCGTCCACTTTAAAACACTACTTTTTCTAAAGAAGTGTTTTAATAATACTAGGAAACCAATTGCTGCTGAAAGAATAGTCGCTGACGCAGCACCTGTTACGCCCCATCCAAAGATGAAAATAAAGATATAGTCAAAGATAATGTTCAATACAGCTGTTACGACAAGACCTGCCATTGCTAAGTTAGGATTTCCATCGTTACGTATAAATGTACTTAAAATATTTTCTAAAACGTATATCATTCCAAATGTTAATAGTACGTGTAAATAGTCTAACGCATATGGTAAAACCACTTCATTTGCACCGAACAGATATGCTAAATCTTCTATTCTCCATAAGCAAATAGCCGCTAAAACACCTACGATAATAACCGCCACTGTCATAGATTGAGTAAAAATAGATCTTGCTCTTTCTAATTTATTTTCACCTAGTGCAATGGAATATAGCGTTGCTCCGCCCATTCCAATCCATAATGAAATTGAGAAGAAAATTGAAAACGCTGGAATAGCTACGTTTACTCCTGCTAAGCCGTTCGCTCCAACTCCTCTACTAATCATGACCGCATCAATCATAATATTCACTGACATTAATACCATCCCAAGAACAGCTGGTATTAAATACGAAATAAATAAATTTTTTATCGGTTTTTCTCTTAATTTTTCTGTTGCTTCCATACTAATATGCTCCTTTTTCTCAACGCTCTGTTCACAGTTTAAACCTTCAAGCAACTTGAAGGTCAATAGAGAATTGAAAAATATATACGCCTATTTTTTAGCAACTGGTATTTGAATTTCCGTTACTTGCTCCTTCGGATTTTCTGTTACAGACCAATCAATTAACGCAAGCTCAAGCGCATCTCCGCACACTTCGTATCCTTCGTTATCAATGTGCTTTAATAATTCCGTATACGTTTCATCTGTTTCTTCATATGGTCCATGATGATAAGAACAAGCAAAAATCCCTTCTTTTATTTCATCTGAAGTATGCACTTGAAAAGGCATGTAATCCAATAGAATGAACACACTGTTATACGCTTGAAACTTATTTTGAAGTAATGCTTTTTTTGAAACTGTTACACCGATATCTCCTGAAAATAAACTATTATCAATTTGCTTTATATTTTTTTGCAGCGAATGGATATAATACTCAAACATATCATCCGTTGTATTAGGTGCAACTGCAATTGCTGTGATTTTTCGTTTCGGTATCTTTTTATAAATAATTTGATTCGCTTCTGATTTCGTCGCTTTCTTCATTAAATTGATTTTATGTTCCATTTTTGCTAAAGCATACTCGATTTCTCTTTGCTTTTTCAGCATCATTTCTTGTTGTTTTTCAAGTAAATTCAGCGCATAAGACGGGTTTCGTTCATCAATATATTTCTTGATTTCCTTTAATGGGATATTCAATTGGCGTAAAAATTTAATCGTATCTAATAGTGAAAACTGATCAATTGTGTAGTAGCGATAATTGGTTTGAGGGTCAACAGTTGACGGATGAAAAATTCCTTTCTCATCATAATAACGTAATGTAGATTCCGCTATATTATGCATTTTCGCCATTTCTCCAATTGTAAAACGTTGATTTAATAACATTTTTATTTCTCCATTCATTATATGTAAACTTTATTACTTCTTATTATATAGCTATATCCCCTGTTTCTAAAACGAATCCTCTCATGAAAATCTGCTATTTTTTCGTTGATTTTTTATAAAATATATTATATATTAATTACAGGTTCAAATTACAAGTTCAAAAGAACTTGTAAAGAGACCCTTTGTTTAATGTAATTTTACATATCATCATTAAGCAAATTCCGAGAAATCGTTTAATAAAAATACAAAGTGATAAGGAGCGGATCCGATGGAATTCGAATTTTTCTTTCAAATCGCACTTATTTTATTAAGTACAAAACTTGCTGGCGATCTTAGCGTAAGATTAGGTCAACCTTCTGTACTTGGTAAATTAATTGTCGGTATCGTTATCGGTCCAGCTGTATTAGGTTGGATTGAGAACTCAGAACTTCTAACGCAATTAAGTAATGTCGGGGTTATTCTTTTAATGTTTATGGCAGGACTTGAAACAGACTTAAAAGAATTAAATGAAAACCGCAATTCTTCTTTAGCAGTTGCAGTCGGAGGTATCGTTCTTCCATTCGTAGGTGGCTACGTTGCCGGTCTTGTTATGGGAATGGAACAAGGGAACGCTGTCTTTTTAGGATTACTTCTATGTGCGACAAGTGTTAGTATTTCCGTTCAAACACTTCGCGATTTAGGTAAGATGAAAACACGTGAAAGTACAACAATGCTTGGAGCAGCTGTATTTGATGACATTCTTGTTGTTATTTTATTAGCATTTGCAATGAGTTTCTTAGGTACAGATGATGTTAATTTAACAATGATTATCTTGAAGAAAGTAGTATTCTTCGCTTCTATTATTTTCATCGGATGGAAAGGTGTTCCAGCGATTATGCGTTGGTTATCACCACTTCGCGTATCTGAGTCTATCGTAAGTGCAGCACTTATCATCTGTTTCTCATTCGCATATTTCGGCGAACTATTAGGAATTGCTGGTATTATCGGTGCTTTCGCGGCTGGTATCGCTATTTCTCAAACGAACTACAAACATGAAGTAGAAAAGAAAGTAGAACCAATCGCTTACGCTATGTTCGTACCAGTCTTCTTCGTTAGTATCGGTATGAATATTACATTTGACGGTATTGGTGATCAAATTTGGTTCATCTTAGCATTAACAGTAATTGCTGTATTAACGAAACTAATCGGTTGTGGATTCGGTGCACGAATGACTGGATTTGATGCAAAGTCTTCTGCAATTATCGGTGCTGGAATGGTTTCTCGTGGTGAAGTTGCTCTTATCATCGCAGGAACAGGACTTTCTTCTGGACTATTAGCACAAGATTACTTTACAGCTATCGTTATTGTCGTTATTTTAACTACAATGATTACACCACCAATGTTAAAATACACTTTTGGTGCAAAAGATAAAGCAATGAAAGCAAGTAAATAAGTTTAATATAATAAAAGGAGATTCCTATCTTATAAAATAGGAATTTCCTTTTTCATTTCATCTTTAAACAATCGCATTCGTTTTTAACCATTTTTCAAAAATAGTTCGTGCTTCCTCATCATCAATATCATCACGAAATGAATATACTTTTATACCATAGTCATCTATATATTCACCTAGCTTCATTTTCTCCACCTTTTTATAAAAATCGTCTGCCTCATATTGTGGAATATAAGCACCCCAAATTGGTTCATTTATTCTTTTGTATGCGGTCACTTCTAAGTCATGCCCATCTTCATAATAGCCAATGTGATAATGTTGGTTAAAATCATACTTATCTATTAATACACCCCCTAATCAAAATAATAAACAAAAGCGAGCCTTATATTACAGCTCGCTTTTCTCGTCCCAGTTATTAAATACGTTCCATAGCTGTCTTCAACGTTCCAACAACAAAGGCAATTTCTTCACTTGAAATAATTAGCGGTGGTGCTAACGTTAAGACGTTATTATAACCTGCTGTTGTCATACCGTTTCTTCCTATAATTAAACCTTTTTCTTTACAAGCATTTACAACACTTGCGATTTTATCATTATCAATTGGCTCTCTCGTTTCTTTATCATTTACTAGTTCGATTCCAACTAATAGACCTTTTCCTCTAACATTTCCAACAAGTGGATGTTCTCCGATTTCTTCTTTTAATTGATCTAATAAAAGTGAACCCATTTGTGCAGAGCGCTCAATTAAATTTTCATTTTCCATAATCTCTAAATTTTTAAGCGCTAATGCACAAGCAGCTGGATTTCCACCAAATGTATTTATATGTCTGAAGAATTCATATTCTCCCGTTCCTTTAAATGCTTCATAAATTTCTTTTTTCACAGCTGTTGCTGATAATGGTAAGTACGCGCTCGTAATACCTTTTGCCATTGTAACGATATCCGGCTTAACGTCATAATTCATAAATCCAAATGCCTTTCCTGTACGGCCGAAACCACAAATAACTTCATCACTAATAAGTAGTGCACCGTGTTTTTGACACGTTTCATGAATTGCTTTCATATAGTCTTGTGGCGGCATTAAAATACCTCCACCTGTAATAATCGGCTCCATTATAAATCCGGCTATCGTTTCGCTTAATTCCCACGTCATAACACGATCTACTTCTTTCACACACTCTACATCATAAATATTTTGCGATTCCATTTCTGGCATACGGTAACAATCCGGAGGCGTTACATGTAAAAACCCTGATGCAAATGGCTCATATTGGTATCTGCGCTGCGCTTGTCCAGTCGCCGCCATCGTTGCCATTGTATTTCCGTGATAACCACGATAACGTGACATAAATTTATAACGATGTGGTTCACCTTTTTGAGCATAATATTGCCTTGCTATTTTAAAAGCTGTTTCATTCGCTTCTGATCCACTATTAGAGAAGAATATAACATACTCTCCACCAAGCCACTCGTTTAACTTTTCAGCGAGCTTAATTGCTGGTTCATGTGATTGTGACATCGGAAAGTATGACAATGTTTGCAATTGCTTATAAGCTGCCTCTGCGAGCTCTTTTCGCCCATATCCGCTATTTACACACCAAAGACCACTCATACCATCTAAATATCTTTTTCCTTGTATATCTTCAACCCAGCACCCTTCTGCTTTTGCTCCTACCATTGTACTAGTCGGGCTAAAGGGACGCATTCCGTGCCAAACATATTGCTCATCTTTTTCTAATAATTCATCTGTTTGTTTTGTTTTCATCCTTTCTTCCACCTTCCATAACAACTTATTTTCACAAAGCTGCGCTGGTCCCATGATGAGTTAAATTTCTCCCTGCCTATTTTCATTCCACAAAACCAAGACAAATCCTACCAAAAATAAAGTAATATTTATAAGAAAATGACAAAAGAAAAAGGAGCTTTTCTTATAATTCGAAAAGCTCCTCTTTTTTAATGTGTAGATGCATCACTAATACCATGACCAGTATTAGATTTCACAAGAATTTCATCAAATTTCGCGGCATCTTCTTTCTTGCTAGAGAAAATTGTTCCTAAATATGCGGCAAGGAATCCAAGCGGAATAGAAATAATTCCAGGTGTCGTATATGGGAATATCGCCTCTCCAACAAAAATAGCTTTCCCTGCTACCGGATTCCAAACGTTTGGACTTAACACTACAAGAACAATTGCTGAGATAAGACCAACGACCATGCCACAAATAGCACCCGTTGTATTAAAGCGCTTCCAATATATCGTAAATAATATAACTGGTAAATTAGCACTCGCTGCAACTGCAAATGCAAGCGATACTAGAAATGCTACGTTCAATGTTTGAGCAAACAAAGCGAGTATAATAGATACTATCGCTACTCCAATAGACGCATAGCGGGCCATTGACACTTGCTCTTTTTCCGTTGATTTTCCTTTGCGAATAATCTCGTTATAAAAATCATGAGCAAATGCTGAAGCTGCTGTTAATACAAGACCTGCTACCACAGCTAAAATGGTTGCAAAAGCAATCGCCGATACGAACGCGAATAAGAAATCTCCGCCTAACGCTTTCGCTAACAAAGGTGCTGCCATATTACCGGCTGGATTTGCTTTAATAATTGCCTCATTTCCTACAAACGCCGCCGCACCAAATCCTAAGAAAATTGTCATAATATAAAATGCCCCAATTAACCACGTAGCATATACAACAGATTGACGCGCAGTTTTTGCATCACGTACTGTAAAAAAGCGGACAAGAATATGTGGTAATCCCGCTGTACCAAGAACCAGTCCTAAATTTAAAGAAAGTGTATCAAGACCATTTTTATACTTCACTCCCGGATTTAAAAACGAATCTTTTAATGGAGTAGCTGTTTTCATTTGAGCGAACATTTCTGTCACACTAAAATTAAATTTTGCAAAAACGATAACAGAAATAATAAAAGTACCAGCCATTAGTAGTAAAGCCTTTACAATTTGCACCCAACTTGTAGCCGTCATACCACCAAAAATAACGTATACTGTCATAAGTGTACCAACGATTAATACGGCTGTCGTATATTCAATTCCTAATAATAATTTAATAAGTGCACCCGCACCAACTAATTGTGCAATCATATAAAAAATTGAAATCGTCATCGTATTTAATGCTGCAATCCCGCGAACCTTCTTTGCATCAAAACGCGCCGCAATCATATCAGCTAACGTATACTTCCCTAAATTTCTAAGTGGTTCTGCAACTAGGTACAATACAACTAAGTAAGCAACTAAGAAACCTATACTATAAAAGAACCCATCAAATCCTGTTAATGCTATCGCTCCGGCGATGCCAAGAAATGACGCAGCAGACATGTAATCACCAGCAATGGCCAGACCATTTTGCCAACCAGTTAATCCCCCTCCAGCCGTATAAAATTCACTCGCATTTTTCGTTTTTTTCGATGCGAAATAAGTTATAACGAGTGTACCAAGGACGATAATTAAAAATAGTGCAAAAGCAGTTGTATTCAAATTCAGCCCCTCCCTTTTTGCATATCTTGCAGAATTTTTTGCGAGATTTCATCAAAGGATTCTGCTTTTTTGCTATAAATCATACATAATGCCCATGTCATTATAAATTGCGCAACAGCAAATACCCACGCCCAAGTAATATCACCAAATGCCGGTGTATTGAGCACCTTTGAATACGATGTTAAAATAGGTAGTGCAATAAAAAAACTTAAAAAGAAAATACTCATTGGAACGATAAACTTCTTTTTCCTATTTAATAACAATTGAAATTCTTCTGACTGAACAACCTCTGTATAATTCACCTCATTTTGCAACTTACGTGCTGACGTATCATCTCGTTTCATTCTCCGATCCCCTCTCTTACTTGAAATACAATTCCCCCTTGCACACCTAAAGACTAAATTTTATAAATATTCAGAAACTTATATTTATTTTAGACAATCCTTACGTTCCTGCAAAGATTTTTCGATAGACATTTTTCGTCATTTCTCCCTAAATTTTTAATATACTTTTTCAAAATAAGGTGAAACCTAAATCAATCTTTTCCCTCATTAAGACGCAAAAAAGTAGTGCTATTGCACTACTTCTGTCTCTTTCTTCTTTTCTAAATTACGAGCCGTTTCACTAAGTTCAACATCTTTCCCATCTTTATACGTACCGAATAAAAAATCATACACTGGATTAGAAACACCAAACCAATACTTTTCATTTTTGTAATGATGTAATATATGCTGTTTTTTAAGCCATCTTCCAAACTTAGTAAAGGGACGAATCGGCTTATGTGCAATATAATGTTTCCATTCATAAACGAGAAGCATTATGATCATTCCAATTCCAAAGGAGAGTGTAACTGTAACACTCTTTGTAAATCCGTATAAAACGAATAAATAAATTGCAAAACCAGGTAAACTATACCAAACAGGTAAAAATAATAATTTCAAATCGTCTGGATACACGTGATGATCATAATGTAATCTGCGAAGCATTTTTAATAAAAAACGATTCTTTGGTGGCTTAATGTGAAATAAAAAACGGTGAGTTACATATTCGTTAAGCGTATAAAAAACGACTCCAGCAAGACACGATAAAATACCGATCCATGTGAAAAATTGCATTTTTAAAATAATGATAAAAATTAATAGGACACTATACATAATAACAATATCATGTTGTAAAAAGAACTCCTTTACCACTCTCTTCATCTTTCTTCCCCCTTCTCCAAAAAAACAGCCGCAACCTATCGTTACGACTATTTCTATTTTATTCTTATTATATTCACTTTACAAATTTGCCTGCTGCTCTATTGTCGAGAAAAAAGTGTTCGGACCAAATATATTTTGCTTCGGAATAATGTGTTCCACTGCAAATACTGTTACTTCTCCCCTTTGTACTTCTCCAATAATAAGCCCAAATACTTCATGATTTACCGCAAACGTTGGTTGTTTCGTTTGCAGCAACCTTGCTGCATTGTTAAATACCGCTTCATATAGTGGATTTCTATCAGTAATTTCTTTTCGAATTTTTGGTGCTAAAGTAATGATAATTTCTTTTCCGTCAATAGTGGTTCGATACATAAAAATCTCCCCTTCAATCTTATGTGAACAACTGTAAAGCTTTGTATGCAAAATGGATAGAATATCCCACTAAAATAATACCTGCTCCTGCTGTAATATAGCCAAGTGCTTTTTTCTTTAATAAAGTTCTTCCAAAATGAACAGAAAAAGCAATATTTAAATTCCATAAAATAATACCAACAATAATACAAAGACTGTATAAAAAAGCTTCTTGTTTCGTTACCTTCGTAAGCAATGAGCTAAGTGTACTTCCGTATATACCAAACCAAAAAACAAGATTTAACGGATTGGATATCGCGATTAAAAATCCCGCCATAAAAGATTGTTTAAGTCCACCTACCTCTTCTTGTTTATATTCCATATTCGCGTGAGAAATCCCTTGTTTTACACTTTGAAATCCTAAATAAAACAATAAGAAAAACCCAGTGCAATACATAAAAGCTTGTACATATGTATACATAAACACAGAAGATAAACCGAAATAAATAAGAAGCATAAACAAAATATCTGCAGTCATTCCCCCAATTCCAACAATCCAAGCATGCCAAAATCCGCGTTCAATTCCTCTTTTTAACATCTCAATATTAATCGGACCTACCGGTGCAGCTAATGAAATACCTAATACTATTTGCTGTATAATCGCTCCAAACATCGCTCTATCCTTTCTACTTCCTTTACTACTAAGTAATGATGCAAATATGAAAAATAGACTCGCTTCATAAGAAATATCCACTATTAAAATACCCTTTTTTATCCAAAATATGCAAAAGAGCCATCCAGTTGATGGCCCTCATTTCTCTACCTTATCCCGCTATTTGCGGGATAATAATCAGTGGGGGATGAACCCTCCCCGTTGATTAAAGTTTCACTTTATGATGAAAAGGACATTTACCTTTAATCAGCTCAATATCATCCCCAATAAAATACTGTTTCCATTCACGATGATCTATATCACCATAGTGGCTAATGTTAGGATGCTTCGGCAACTGATCCCATCTTTCAACTCGCTCACGGACCATTTGTCTGGAATATGCACCTTTAGGACGATCTCCTTCTAATCCATCGAAAATAGTGCGTGGCTGGAATCCAATAACAAGGGAATTTCCTAAATGCCTAGTCTTTCGCTGTTTATAAGCCGGCGCATTCCCAAACGCAAATATCGGTTCACCCCCAAATGAAAATTCCCACAAATAATGGTCTGGATCTTTCGGAATTTGCTTCGGCCATGTTTGATTATCTTTTTCATGTAAATACTGTAGTACTTTCCAAAAATAATCACGATAATATTCGAGTGGCTGCTCTTCACGTTCAGGTTCTACAAAAAGAAAAAATCCTCTTCTTACAATTGGTCGCTCTTTCATTAACTCTAAGAAAGATAACATTGTATTCGGCAAATGACTCCAATCATTACGAGAGAGAAATGAATAACGAAGCTCATTCTTTTTTAAAGCTGTCAAACCGAAATAACATGGAAAAGTGGGTTCTAGCACGACATTCGAAAAATTATTAAATTCTTTCGCAACCCAATTCGGTATATCGTCTCTATTTTTCATTCCTTCATTATCTAATAAATAAGACTCACCCATTCTTTCACCTCATTATGTACAGCATTCATTTAAGAATATTACATAATCAGCTTGTCCTATACCTTTTTATAAATTTGAACGAAAAATTATTTAAAAATACAAAAATTTAAAACCGCTTACTTGACTAAATTCTACCAATTCGTGTATATTTAAATTAATCATTTAGCAGAATATTCGAGAATATAGCATTTTTAATTTATATTATCTTTTCAAATGAATTTCACTAAATGAAAAAAGTAATCGTTTTTTAGGAGGAATTGTAACATGCAAGGAAAAGTAAAATGGTTTAACAATGAAAAAGGTTTTGGATTTATCGAAATGGAAGGCTCTGATGATGTATTCGTACATTTCTCTGCTATTCAAGGCGACGGCTACAAAGCTTTAGAGGAAGGTCAAGAAGTATCTTTCGACATTACTGAAGGAAACCGTGGACCTCAAGCTGCTAACGTAGTAAAACTTTAATCCAACATATGACAGGAGGTTACCTTACTTGGTAACCTCCTTTGTTATTCCTTTGTATATTTCCGTTTTACAGAGCAAAAACTATGTGAAATGCGCAAAATACAAAGGAGGCAATAACAATGGGTTCACATGTAAATGATTTTGAAGAAGTAAAATTCCGTGTAGAAACAGCACAAAAAATGGTCGGTTCTGCAACAATTTCAATGGATCCAGACACATTAGAACATGCCACTACTGCAGTAGAAGCGGCTCGTTCTCAGCTGGAAATTATGAAATCCGTTGCGACGGATTTAGATGATCCATTTCTAATGAATGAAGAAAAAAAATTAAGTAAATGCGAGCGTCAATTACACGAAGCGAAGCACTAAAAAACATCCAGAGAAAATTCTCTGGATGTTTTTTCATGACAATTGCTCCCCATACTTTTTCAATTTCTCTCCAACCGTACATTGCCGTATACAAAAAGAATGGGCATAGTATTTACTATGATTTCTCCGATTATGTTCCTGCAAGAAACACCCTTCGCAATACGTTTCTAATAAGTCATTTACCTCTGTAATGAGTTGCTTTTTATTCACGTGTGCACCTCTCTATTCGGTTATTTCTTTATGACTATCAATTGTCGTCCCTTCTAATGCTTGCGCTGCTAATTGATGTGCCTCTTTATTTTGTTTTCTAGATATCGGTTCACAAACAAACTTTAATTTCATTTGCTTCGCTTTTTGTTCAATTTGATCTAAGTAATGATTTAAATGTTCATCATAGCAAGGCCATTCACCAGCTAATTGCTGCAGTACAACTTGGGAATCTCCACGAAGTGTAACTGCTTCATATTTAATTCCTAATTCCTCAAGTATATTTATCCCGTATAATAATGCTGCATACTCCGCTTCGTTATTATCATATATGCCTTCTATGTATGCATTGCGACGAATTCGATAATTTGTATTTCCTTTTTTATAGTATACACATATGCCAACCCCAGCTTCTTTCGTCTGCACATCATAGCCACCATCAAAATAAACTTGAATTTCTTGAATCTCTTCCTCCACTTGCTTACTCAATTTTTTCATTTCTTTTAATGACCATTCCGCGTCCATTTCATCGTAAAATAAAAGCTCTTTTACCCTTCCTGTTTTCTCAAAATCCTCCGCAAATTGAAGCACTTCTTCTATGTTCATATAGTCTGTTGTTAATTCAGTTTGTAAACCGCGCTTCGTTTTATACAACCAATGCATTTTATATTTCATACTAGATTCCCCTTATATAAGACTTCTTATATTTATTTTATTATATTTTATCAAGAGTGACTGTATTATATTCAATATAATCACATACAAAAAGAGCCATCCTATATAAGGAACGGCTCTTTCACCTATTACATAAATCTTTCAAATTGTACTCGCTTATTAATCCAGTACATTACAGGCATACCAATCGCCATTACAACAAATTCACCAACTGCACACGTTAGCCATGTTAATAAAAATGGCAGATCAAATGCAAGATGAAGTTCGATTGCTATCATAAACATTGTGACTGTAAAGATCACTGTATTAAAAATCATACGAGCCCAAACACCTTTAATGAAGCGCATAGAAATAATAGTTGCAAGTAATGCAAGAATTGATTGCCCTACTCCAAATACTAAATCGTAAGCGATCATTGGTGAGAAAAAGAGATTCGTTAAAAATACACCTAATACAATCCCGTAAATTGCTTTCTTATTGAATACAACGAGATGGTTAAACATCTCTGAAATACGAAACTGTACATTCGTAAAGCCAAATGGCTGAATAAGCATAGAAACAGCAATATATAATGCCGCTAAAATACCATTACCGACTAATGTTCTTATATTCATGACAAAATCTCCTTAGTTTTTTTACGTGGGATGGTTTCGAACCACGTTATTCGTTTTTAGGCAACAAGATTACATTTTACGCAATATGCACTCTTTCGTCAATAGATTCCTATCATTAACTACCCTTTTTCTTATAGAAGACGTATAATATAACGTATGAAAGATTTAGGAGGTTCCATTTCATGACAGTAACAATTCAAAATGAAAAAGTGATCGTTTCCATTTCTGACAAAGGTGCAGAATTACAAAGCGTTCGCTTAAAAGAAGACAACACAGAATATTTATGGCAAGGTGATTCTACTTATTGGGGACGTCGTGCACCAATTTTATTCCCAATCGTCGGTCGATTAGTAGAAAATACATACTACGTAGACGATAAACCTTATTCATTAACACAACACGGTTTTGCTCGTGATATAATGTTCTCTGTACAAGAACAAAGTGAAACAAAAATTACTTATATCGTTACTAGTAATGAAGAGACATTAAAAAACTATCCATATGAATTTGAATTACTCGTTTCTTATGAAGTAGACGAACAAAATATACATGTTAAATATGAAGTAAACAACCCCGCTTCAAAAGAGATGTTCTTTTCAATCGGAGCACACCCTGGATTCAACTGTCCTTTATTAGACGGCGAATCATTTGCAGATTATCATCTATCATTTAATGGATCTGAACGTTTAGAAACTAGTATATTAGAAGGCCCTTTTCTTTCAAATGAAAAGCAACTAATCGCTGAAAATACAAGAGAATTGCCACTTACATATGATTTATTCAAAAATGACGCACTTATTTTTGAAAATATGAATACGAATGAAATTTCAATTCGTTCTCATAAACATAATAAATTTGTAAAAGTAGCATTCGATGGTTTCCCATTTGTCGGCGTTTGGACACCAGGAGATAACGCACCTTTCTTATGTATTGAACCTTGGTACGGAATTGCTGATGAAATAAAGCAAGCAAAAGATTTTAAAGAAAAAAAAGGAATTCAATCGTTACAAGCGAATGAAACATTTACATGTCGTTATAGCATTACAATTGGATAAGTACTCTATTCCCTACTTCTAAAAAGTTTTCACGTAGGGGATAACCTTATAAATGGAGGTTTCTCATTTTGATTGAAGTATATATCGATGGTGCATCAAAAGGAAATCCTGGACCTTCTGGAGCGGGAGTTTTTATTAAAGGCATACAGCCACCTGTACAATTATCATTACCACTTGGGACAATGTCCAACCATGAAGCTGAATACCACGCTTTACTTGCAGCATTAAAATATTGTGCAGAGCATAATTATAGCATTGTATCTTTTCGCACAGATTCCCAACTTGTTGAGCGAGCTGTTGAAAAAGAATACGCAAAAAATAAAATGTTTGCACCACTTCTAGAAGAAGCACTGCAATACATAAAAAATTTCGATCTCTTTTTTATAAAGTGGATTCCAAGTAGTCAAAATAAAGTCGCTGATGCGTTAGCTAGAAAAGCTATTTTACAAAATTAACGGGGGTATGATTGTGAAAAAAGAGTGGATTGCTCCTCTCGCTTTATTATTTGTCTCTTTCATTTGGGGAGCTACGTTTGTTGTCGTTCAAAGTGCTATGTCTTTTGTTGGGCCATTTACTTTTAATGGAATTCGCTTTTTATTCGCTGGAATTATTTTATTATTCGTTCAAATTATTTTCTCCCAAAAACCTTCAAAACAAGATATAAAACAGAGTGGTCTCGCCGGATTGATTGTTGGATTCTTTTTATGTGTTGGCTATTTATTACAAACATTCGGTTTACTCTATACAACCTCTTCAAAAGCTGGTTTCTTAACAGGACTTAGTATCGTTATGGTTCCAATCCTGTCTTTTATCTTTTTAAAACAGCGAGCTACAATTTTCATCGTACTTGGTATTACTGTGGCAACAGCAGGTTTATACTTATTAACAGCTGGTGATTCTTTTCAATTAAACATTGGAGATATACTCGTTCTCGGTTGTGCTGTCGCTTTCGCTGCCCATATTCTTGTTAACGGTTTCTTTTCTAAGAAAATATCACCATTATTACTAAGTACCTCTCAAGTATTAGCTGTCGGTATGTTTTCTTCTATTTGCGCTTTTTTGTTTGAAGATTGGGAAAAATTATTTTCAGTATCACTATGGACGAATCATTCCTTTTTATTCGCTCTATTTCTCACTTCCCTGTTTGCGACATCAATTGCTTTTTTCATTCAAACATCTGCACAAAAACACACTTCTCCAACGCGAGTAGCAATTATTTTCGCAATGGAGCCTGTTTTTGCAGCATTAACAGGCATTCTAGTTGCAAACGAACAACTTTCTATTTCTGCCATTATCGGGTGTCTATGCATTTTCCTAGGTATGGTTTTTGTTGAACTGCCTTCAAATGCCAAAAAAGAAGCGCGGGCTGCGTGAAGTTACGCTTGTAACTTCTGCATAAAAGCCTTAGCGCTTTTTTTATCTGTAATTTCTTCTTCTTTCAATCGTTCTAATAACGCAACAAAATAACTGCCATCAAACTGTAGTTGATGTTTGATCGTCGCTTCTATTGCCGCATTCACAATTCCATCAGATGCGCCAGTATATCCTTGTCCAAACATAATAAACCCTTGCGCTTCCTCTGATAACTTAAATCCTTTCGTATGTAAGAATGAAAGATAATCTTCTACTGTTTGCATGATATTCCCACCTACTCAAAAATTCTCCACCTCCTATCATACATGTTTTTACACTCTATGAGAATGGAGTTTCTTTGACAACTTTGTAAACAGCTCGCCTACTCCTATAGCAAAAGAGGATTCTTCTACAATATTACGGAATATGTAAAGTGATAATTATTTTGTATTAAAGGAGAGACATAATGAAACAAGTACTATTAATTATTGATGCTCAACAAGAATTAATTGATGGGAACGAACAAGAAAATGAAGTTTTCCGTAAAACCGAGCTATTAGCTACACTAAATACCGCTGTACAGCAAGCAATAGATTCAAATGCCCTTATTGTGTTCGTAAGAGATACTGATGTTGCTTCTGGTACAGGAGAAGGATTTGAAGTACATAATCAAATTA
The DNA here is from genome assembly GCF_000633475.1 of Bacillus sp. H1a. Taxonomy (NCBI): domain Bacteria; kingdom Bacillati; phylum Bacillota; class Bacilli; order Caryophanales; family Bacillaceae; genus Bacillus; species Bacillus sp. H1a. The sequence goes on from NZ_AYMH01000003.1 coordinate 23,562, forward strand.
AAATGCCTCAATCTGCAATACTTATTAATAAACAAGCAACAAATGCATTCTACGGCACCTCTTTATATGAACTTTTAAAAGAAGAGAAGATAAATCATCTCGTTATAGGTGGATGTAAAACAGAACATTGCATCGATACTGCTGTTAGGACAGCAACTGTACAAGGATTTGATGTTACATTAATTAAAAATGGTCATTCAACAACTGATTCTAACGTATTGTCTGCACAGCAAATTATCGAGCACCATAATAAAACATTACACGGTCATTATAACGTTGATCATTTTTCCGTTGTTAGAGATATTGAGGAAGACCTCTTTCAACCTACTCATGGCCAATATCGTGACTAAATTAACTATAAAAAAGAATCCTTTCGTGAAAAGGATTCTTTTTTATCCAAAAATTTGCGCTGCAATACTATATGGCTCATTATTCCTTTTTAATAATTGATCACTATTTTTCATCATAATTGGTGGTTTATTAACCTTTTGAAAACCAGTAATCTCCAATTCTTTCATGAAATTCCCCTTTCCTTCTGGTACATCAATTCTTAATTTACCATTATGCTCTCTTGCTAAATAATGAACAATTCTCATTGCCATCGCATCATTTTTAGCAAAGACTGGTCCTATTATTTTATTTTCTGGCGTTTGTATACTCATACCATATCCTAATACATTTTGTTGTATATCCTTTATAACAATACATTGTTCACTTTGTATAATTCGACACTTTAAAAACTCTTCTCTATTTGTTCCAAATGCATCTTCATCTATTTGTATTATTTCTTCTAAATCACATTCTTCATAATTCACAATATACTCTTCATTTCCTACACATTTATAATTCTTATTGTACGAGTTACATATGTATTTAGAAACATAGCTCACAGTCCTGAATCCTAGTTTTTCATATAAAGGCTTCCCCTCATCCGTAGCAATAAGCACTATTGGAGTTTGAGTTGATACGCTTTTAACGCATAAATCCGTTATCGCCTTTCCAATCCCTCTTCCTTTATAATCTGGATGTACAATTACCATTCCGATAGACGCTAACGTCTCTCCGTATAATATAATTGCCGCGCTTGCAATAAGCTCTTCCTTCTCATTTACCACACCATATACTATACCTGTATTCAAAATTGTTTCAATCTCTTCTCTATTATAATCCCAGCCAATATAAGAAGATAATGCTACAATATCCTCTATTTTTTCTCTCCTAAGACGCTCCACTCTAATTTCCAATTCAATCATTCCCCTATTCCTACAATAAGTACTTCCATTTTAGATATGATTCCAGCAAGTTTACAATTTGTTAACGATACTGTCTTCATTAATGGGAAACGCTTTATACACATCACTCCTCGACATATACAAAATTACTTTTGGACCTATATTTGGTAGTAGTATTCCAAAAAAATAAAAAGCTTGTAGTTTGATAATATCAAACTACAAGCTTTTTTTCATTCCATGGACTACACTCCCTCTTTTAAATCGAATTCATTACATCACCTAATACTTGTACAAAGCTTTGCAAAGAATAGAATATCTCAAGTTATTTTACTCGTAATAAGCTGACCAGCTTCATTTATAGTAACTTTCCATTTCACTCCACCAGAAGTCTTCATAATCACACCTTTACTCGCTTCTAGTTCAATATCTCCAAACATTCTTCCACCAGTTGTCGCCAACCAAGCATTCCCATTTTCCATAGAAGACCTTGCAAAAATACGATTAATTCGAAAACGCTTATGGTCTTGAGCATAACCGCTTAATGTAATTCTTACTTTATACAGCTGACTCGCCTTCATATTCGATATAATTGTATCCCCAACATTTAACGGGACATCCGATGCAATAACCCAACTTCCATTTGCACTTAATACATATTCAATTTTAATTTTCTTAGGACTCTCTCCCCATCCAAAATACATCCCAAAACAATTCAACATTTTTATCGGATTTTTTGTAAAGTCCAGTTCAATAACAACTGGATTACTATACGGAACATCAATATAATTTACACTTTGTTCATCTATTAAATTAAAACAATTAGCGATACTTCCTCCGTACGGTAATTTCCCACTTACTTGCTTAACACTATACTTCTGCTGGGCATTTACTAAAATATCATCTTGATTCCCTATTAAATGTGGTTTATTTAATGTCAATGGTAACTGAATTCGAAGTGATTCCTCATAGGTAGACGTACAAACATTATATTGTCCCATATCTACAATAGTTGTTGAAAGTAAGTTTGAAAAAAGATAATTACGATAGGAATTAGAAGAAAATTCAATTACTATTGGTTCACTACTCATCCGGTACGTATCCCAAATCATACAACCAAATGTATTATACGCACCCGAGCAACGAATTACTTTTTTCGTTTGTTGCCTACATTGTACTTGAATATCCTGAAATGTATTTCCTGAACTTTCATTTGGTAAATCACTATTTCCATCGACTTCTATTCCATACTGACAACCATCAATAAAAATTGATTGAAATACATTTGCATTTATCCAGCAAGGGGTATTAATGTCATCTACATATTCTGTTTTCAAATATATTGCGGTTTGAAAGTTTTTAATTTGAATAAAATTAACTTGAAAGAAACTAATATAATCCCACGCTTTTTGACAATAAAAATGTATAGCTATTCCTTTATATGACGGCGTTACATTTATTATATTTATATTTGATATAACAGATTGATTAGGTATTTCTATTTGTTGTGATCCAGAAACATAAATAACAGGGGATTGAAATACCGGATTTACAACTTGAATGGTACCACCATTTATAGAAGCATTATTTTGTAGTTCAAACGCAGTAAAATCCCCATCAATTTGCACTGTTACAGTAGGATCCAACTCTAACCTTACATTTGATTTAATAACGATCGGATTTAAAACTTTATACGTATTTACTCCTGTAATTCTCACCGTCGAAATCCGATTCGACACACAATAATCAATAGCTTGTTGAATTGCTAATGAACTATCATTCACTAAGTTCGGAACGGCTCCAAAACAATCAATATGAACACTACTTCCTGGTGCACAATTTTCTTGTGATGAAATATATTCTGACAAAATAAATTCACTCCTCATATTGCTCTTTTCATATCATATGCTGTTTTCTTCTTAAGAGTTTCTGTAATAAAAAAAACAAACAACCTCTATGGTCATTTGTTTAATTCATATATACCTTTTGTTTCTTCTACCATTTTAGTTAACGAGAAATATACTTCTGCTTTTTCTCGTGCGTTCACTCTAATATCATTCACCTTTTCTTCATTTTCCTGTAATTCCTTAAGTGCATCTGCAAATAAATAATCGCAATATTCAGGTATCAACACACCCGATTCTCCATCTATTATCGCTTCATTTATTCCTCCGACATCTATCGAAACAATTGGTGTTCCGGTAGCCATCGCTTCAATTACTACCATTGGAAACACTTCACGAAAAGATAATAAAAGTAACGCATCCATATTTCCGATAAACTCATGTGGCTCTGAAATATTCCCTAGCATCTTTACACTTTGTTGCAAACCATATTTTTCTATTTCTTCCATAATAGATTCTTTCTCTGGTCCATCACCAGCAATGTAAAACAAAAAATCTTTTCTCGTTCTCAACACATTTGCAATTTCAACAAATAGTTGATGGTTTTTTTCCTTTGATAATCTTGCTAATATACCTATCTTATAAACAGATTCTTTCTTTTTCTGTTGGAATAAAAATTTTTCAATATCCACACCATTATAAATTGTTCTTATCTTTTCTTCAGCTACACGAATTGAAATTAAATTATTCTTTTCAAACTCACTTACTGTAATAATATTATTCACATATTCATTCATGAAGTAACGAAAGACCCTTGGTATTTTCTTTTCTAATATGGTTACATTATGTTTCGTATACACGACTTTTATCTTTCTTTTAATAAACTTTTGAAGTATGAAAGCATACAATACCATTCGCAAACTATTCGCATGAATGATATCTATCTTTCGTTTATAAATTTCTTTTCGTAAGTAATATATATTTCTTAAATGATTCGATCGACTAAGTAAAATAAAATTTTCTTTTCTAGCAAGAGATTGATATAATTCCCCTTCGCCTGCAGCTGTATAAATTGTAAAACTCTCGCATTGTAAATTATTTTCTAATTTACAAAAGTAACTCTCGGCTCCCCCAGTTATCAATTTATCTGTCATCAACAATATATTCATAATCTTGTCTTCTCCATTACATTAATTTTATTTTTTCTATAAGCATGATAAGCATACTTACTAAAATAAAAGAAAGTTTGCACTAAATTAAGAGGTTTTTGCGCTCTTAATAACTTCCAATAACGGAAAGCCGCTCTTATTTTATTTCTTGAAACGGAATTTGTAACAATTCGATATTTTGCTAACATTTGCTGTATCCCGTTCGCTTCATATCCTTTATATAACAATTCTAGCCATAACGCTGTATCTTCAGGCTGTACGCTAGGCATTTCAATATAAGGGACTTTCTCACGATCAATCATCACCGTTAGACACCCAATAATTGTATTTCCCATTAAATAATGATAATCAACGGATTTCGGTACGTTCACCTCTCTATTCAGATCATCACTATTTTCATCTATTAAACTATAAGAGGTATACGAAAACGCAACATTTGTTTCTTCCATAAATAACAATTGCGTCTGCAATTTATTCGGTAGCCAAATATCGTCACTATCTAAAAAGGCAATATATCTTCCTCTCGCTTCTTTAATCGCCATATTTCGAGCTTTAGCAGCACCCATATTTTCATTTAATGATAATAACCGAATTCGTGAATCCCCTTCTATCATCTCTTTAATCTTTACAGCTGAGTGGTCCGTTGAAGCATCATCAACGATAAGCATTTCCCAATTTTCATAAGATTGACTCTGCACAGATGTGATTGTCTCACCTATAAAACGTAGACTATTATAAGAAGGTGTTATTATAGAAACTCGAGGCGTCTCGTTATGTACTGATAGACACTTTACCATCTATCGTTCCCCTTCCTTCATATATTGAAATGTATTTCATAACAACTGCTAAAAATAGAAAGAAAGCTTCGTTAATAATAAGTGACAATGAGATCATCTGAAATAAAAATGCAATCATAGTCAATAAAAGATATGGCTTTTCACGGAACAAGTTATACTTAGTCAACTTCACCATTAGAATACATAAAAAAGCACTGTATAAAAGGAAACCAATTGTACCCGATTCAGATAAAATTTCTAAAAATGTATTGTGCACATATAGTTTTTCATTGAACTGATACTCATAATAATTCGAAAAATTAAACGCACCGATACCGATATATGGATTAGATAAAAAATATTTGAAAGCAGCTTCCCATAGTGTAAATCTGCCACTCCCATTATCGTGCGAAAAATCAGAAATCCGATTATTCAATATATCATCTAGTTCTCCACCCATTAATACATTCGATAAACTAGAAACAACAACACTAAACAATACTAAACCCATTATTAGTTTTACTTTTTTAGCAAAACTGGACATGCATACATATACAAAAATGACGAGTACAATCGCTAAAATACCACCTCTTGAAAAGGTTAATAAACTCGTTGTAACACATAGAATCAATCCTATTAGATTGGTTATATTATTTAAATTAGTCATATAATACATAAAAAATATTGTATTATAAAAAATAAAGATATTGGGATCATCTAATAATCCGATTAATCTTGGATACCCTCTATCTACTAATAATCCAGCATAAACCTCTCTCTCTTCTCCGCCATGTAATCCAAAATGTTGTAATCCGACTATATAGAGTATGAGACTCACAATATTAAATATTAAGCCTACATAGACAATGGCTGACTCGAGTACTACTATTTCGGTGTTACCCAATAAATTCCTCATAATAAAATAACACCCTAAAACAAGTAATACGCCAAAAATCATACGAATACTAGCGCTTAAATATATAGAAAGAATGCCACTTAAACAATAGATGAAATAAAACAGCAAAAATACAACTTCATGAAAATATAGCTTTCGAATATAAAAATCTTTAATTGTTAAACAAAAATAAATGACTAGAAAAATCATGTATATCTTCAAAGAAAATCCGATATATATGTTGTATTTACTTAACATAACAAACAAGATTAGAAGAAAAATCCATTTCATCGAAATTTGCATATTATTTTCCATAGGCTATATCCCCTGCTTCGTAATATAATCCTTTTCTCGTGTTTTTCTTATAAATGAAAGAATAAGTTTTTTTAACTCATAATCATATAGGAATATACCAACTACTACGATAAACGTATTAAGAACAAGTGCAATCAAATTATATGTCTGTAATACATATTGCACCCCCATAAAAGTTACCCCAAAATAAATTGTATACGGTATTACAATTTTGAATACAATTTTTTCCCTCACTACACTTACCGCTATATATCCAATCAAAGCCACTATCTCAAATAAAACCATCGCATAAGCCGCTCCTCTAACTCCACCAATGCTACTGAAGCTATATAGCATAATTCCTCCAATCACTAAAGCAACACACTGTACAGCAGTTCTTTTCTTTTGACCTCCACTCGTTGTCAAACCATCTGCAATAGCAATATTTATACTTTGTAACACAATAAGAAAAGATAATATTTGAAGTGGCTCTACTGCATTACTCCATTCCTCATGAAAAAACATAGAAATAAAATAGGGTGCTAAATTATATAAACCTATCGTCATACAAATTCCCACGACCGCCATTGATTTTATTTGAAGCATATTTAATTTCGTATGCCCCTCTATATTATTCTGGTTATAATGTTTAAAGAGCACTGGGAAAAATGCCCCTGCAATTACCCCTGGCACTTGATATAAAGCTGCTGGCATCCGATAAGCAACCGCGAATACACCTACCATACTTAACGGTAATGTATAATTGAGTAAGATGGGTGCTAATTGTGGCGTACTCATTATTAAAAAACCACTAACAATAAAAGGACCTAATTGCCAAAACAATCCTTTATGAATTACTACTTTCATATTAATGTTCGTCTTTTTTCTCATAACGTATATGCTAAATAAACCACCAATCATATAACCAAAACCATATAAGCGAGCTGTTATATACACTGGTAATTCTCCGAAAATGCAAAAGCATGTAATTATAATGACAACTGATGCTGATACAACTTTAATTAGTGCTATATATTTCATACGTTCCATAAGCTGAAAATAGGCAATCCCTATATTTTGCCATGTGAGGCCTATTAACATCAGAAACATTACGTTTAACATCATATAAATTAAATCCTTATCATCGTACACATAATGAATAGTTATATAACCAATTACAGAAATAAAAATAAGAAGAAGCATCCTTATTTTTATGTATGAAGATACAATCTTCCCTAAATCTACTCCATCCTTTGCTCCTTCTCGAAGAAATGTATTACTAAGCCCTAAATCTGTAAAAAACAACATTACAAACGTAAATGCTATCGCAACACTAAACATCCCATAATTTTGTGCATTAAAAAAGTTGGCTAAAGCAATTAAGCTAATGGCTTGAAGAAGATTAGCTAAAATCGTACTATAAAATAGATGTACAATATTATTTAGAATGGATCTACCCATACCAGTTCTCCTTTGCATGTAACCTACCTATATTTGTATACAATTATATTTACTATGTTTTTTATCTTGCACCATTCCCATTCAATACAATAAAAACTGTCTTACATAAAATACGAATATCCATCCTAATCGTTTTCAATTCCACATATTCCATATCCAACTTCAACTTTTCTCTCGGATCAAGATTATATCCTCCATTTATTTGTGCCCATCCTGTTAGCCCTGGTTTCACTAATAAACGGTTCTTGAATTCTGGAATATTAGCTTCAAATTTTTTATAAAAATACTCTCTCTCTGGTCTAGGGCCAACAAAAGACATATCACCTTTTAAAATATTTATAAGTTGTGGTAATTCATCAATTCTCGTTTTTCTTATAAACAGTCCAACCTTTGTAATTCTCGGATCGTTTTCATTTGCCCATTGTGGTCCGTTCTTTTCAGCATCACTAACCATCGACCTTAATTTAAATAATTTAAATCCCTTTCCATCAATCCCCAATCGTTCTTGAAAGTAGACTGGAGACCCCGATGTTTCTAAAGCAATCAAAATACAAAAGAACAACATAATTGGTATCGTTAATAGTAACAATATGAGTGAAAATATTACATCAAACAAGCGTTTTACACTTCGATTCAAAATGCTATTCTTTTCTTGAGCCGGAATAGTATACAACTTAGCTTGATTTGTTTCACGAATCATGGATCGTTACCCCCAAATTCAAGAATATAAAACTATACCTAGCAATTCACATTCTTTCCGCTTTATGTCCGCGATTACTTTTTGTACTGCACTCAATGAATCTTTTCGTTTTTTGACTACCAAAATTACTCCATCACATTTCTCCGCAATAATATGCGTAACAGGAAGCTCAAATACTTCAGACGAATAAAAGAAAATGTAATCAAACTCTTCTTTCCACTTGTCTATTACATTATCAAATTCATCCATAGCAACTAAGGGCGTTCCAATATGTACAGTCTTTTTTGCAGGAATACAATATAAGTATTCAGAAAGATCACTAGAAAAAGATTCATAATTTAAGGTAGAAGAGCTTATTATATCGTTTACTGTTGTCATATGATTACTTTGTAACAATAGATGCAGCTTAGGATCAGAAAAATTCACATCGACAAGTAACACTTTTTTCTTCATTTCCGCAAAAACTAATCCCATATTTACTATTAGTAAAGCAACAGCGTCTCTATCCTTAGTCGAACTAACTGTGAATACTTGTTTTCCCGATTTTTTCAACTCATGATATACAGTATAAAATTGCTCTTTCATTACAGCATCATGCGGATCGAACTTCAGCTGTTTCTTCCTCTTAAACATCGACATGTTCACCTCCATATATAGATGATTGCGTTTCAACTTCTGTAGATTTTCTCTTTCTTTTTGGCTCCATATTTATGTGACCAATAACAGAGACTGTTGTTATTTTCTCTAAATCCTGTTCCACATATATACGATCATCAAAATAATCCCGAAGTACAGCTAAACCAATGCCAACAAAAAAACTAACAATTAAAGAGATAGGAATAATAAGTTGTAATTTCGGAAACAATTTCTCCGCTTTTTCCTGTAACTCTGGACTAATCAATATTTTTACGCCCTGTACATTCGTATACTGTTGAAAGCTTTTTTGAGATTGTTCTGCCAATGTCTTTACAATCTCTTTAACGACTTGAGGATCTGAATCTTTTACTGTTACAGTAACAATTTGCGAGTTGTCCGTATTCACCACCGAAATTTTTTGTGCTAATTCATAACTTGATTGTTCTAATTTTAAAGTGTTTTTTACTGTCGAAATAATTAGTGGACTTTTTAAAATATCAACAAACGATGTTACGAGTTGCTTATTTTCTTGTGTTTTATTCGCTGTATTCTCCTTATTAAACTCATCTAAATTCCCAACAAGAATTTGCGTTGAATATTGATACGAAGGCTTTAGCACATACATAGAGAGAAGAACTAGAGAAACGGTTAAACAGCACATCGTCAAAATGATCGTTATAAATCTTCTTTTCAGTAACTGTTGAAAATCTTTTATACTCATTTCTTGCTTCAATTATTTCACCGCCTTTGTCTGAATAATGTCCTGTAAGTCATTTTCTACATTTAACTCTTTCTTCTCTATATCCGTTCGCTTTGTTACATACTTTCCGACTTTGAATGCAAATTTTTCTACAAATACATACGAAATCGTTGCAAGTATAAACGACATAATAAGCGACATAATTAAAACAATAGGTAACGGTAATATTTCATGGAGCACGTATATAAGAGAAAATAAAGATATGATGTGGTATAAATAAAGACTGTAAGAAATCTTCCCCAAATATAACAAGTATTTATTATGCAGCAAGGACGACAAAGTTGATATTGACAAGCTTAATATGACAAATAGACATGCACTTATCGCTACTACGTAGTCTCGAAATATAAAATTATTGAGCACTTTAATTCCTCCAATAAGCCCTTCATACATAAAAAGTAAAATCGCAAATAAAAACCATGCAATTTTCGTGTTTTTAGTACAATTACTATAAAAAACTATTAAATTATTTTTATACTTCGCTACTAGTGCTCCTAGTAAAAACAGCACTGTGTAATGCAGCGTTAATGCATAGCTTGTTAATGTTAAACTCGAGCGAAATAAGAATAATATCACGACAGAACATATACTAAAACTAAACAATGATAGTAATGAATATCTTACTGTGTTTCGTAAACAAACCATCAAAACTAACGGAAAAATTATAGATATTCGCATTTCATGTACAAGTGACCAAATCACGCTGTTATATGTATCTGTATTATATTTCCCAACCAAGAAAACATGTTGTGCTATTAGGCTTAAAGAACTTTCAATCGTCCATGAACGATTAAACCATACACTTAAATAAGAAATACCATATTCACTAATTGTAGCCTGGCATATAATAGCTATACTTATTGCCACAAGATATGGAATGTATATTCTGCATATACGTTTTAAAAGGTATGAAGCATAACTACTATAGTTATTTTGAATGGATCCATACAAAACAAATCCACTCAAAACAAAAAAGATAATAACAGATTCGTTACCACTACTAAAAATAAGACGTGCAGGTGTTTCTTTTAATAGATATACAACAAGTGGTTTATTATCTTCATAACTGTAATTTTGAAATGCTGAGAAAATCATCAAATGATGACCAATCATTACTACCAACGAAGAAATTCCTCTTATAGAATCCAGTTCTTCATGCCTCTCCATCGTTTTACATCAACTCCTAATGAAATGATAATAATCATTTCAATGCGACATCTTTATTCATATTCCTCTCCTTTCTTTTCATTCCAATTTTTCATATTAAAATGATTTTATAGTATAAATTTGAGTGTATTGTAACATTTCTTGTAATATTTTGGATATACAATCCCAAAAATTGGTATATGCCAATTTTAATCTCGAAAAATGAAAAATATTGATAGAAAAAAACTATAAATATACCTTGCATATTTATTAAATTTATAAGGAGAATAGATTTTTTTGAATATAAAATAAAAAAAGATAGCCTTTAAAGGCTACCTTTCTTTATTTTATTTAATTATTAGCACCACTATATGCTACATGGCGTTTCTCAATTCGTTCTTCAATCTCTCTCATATTTTCTTTATTAGTTAGTAGGGATTGTTTATTTTCTATTAATAATTGTTTAAAGGATTTTCTCACTTTTTTTCGCATTTTCATTTTCCTCCTTGGGGGATGGTTTATATAAAAGATAAGGAATTATCTGTGTGTTCTTATAATAATTGATTGTTGTGAAATCTATTTGAACTTCATATGAAAACCGAGTTTATTTTCTGACAACTTTGTGAACAAAAAAGAAAGGTAGATCAAAAATATATTTGATCTACCCTTCTATACTCTTTAAAGCATATTAATTAATATTTCAGGTCTTCCCCAATTCATTTCGTTGCAAACGAATCGTAGCTTTTCTTCATCCATTGTGTGTAATCCTTCTTCTAACGAGCATGTAATTGGAACTTCACAATGAATTTGCGCTAATTGTAAAGAGATATTTAAGTTCTCCAAATCACTTTCAATTTTTGTGCGCTGCGCTTTTGTTAATGATGCTATATTTTCTAGTACAGCTGATACTGTTCCGTGTTCTTGAATAAGCTTATACGCTGTTTTTTCACCAATACCTTTTACACCCGGATAATTATCACTTGTATCTCCCATGAAAGCTTTCGCATGAACAATTTGCCAAGGTTCTACACCTTTCTCTTCCATGATTTTCTCTGGTGTGTAATACTCGTAATTTCCAATTCCTTTACGAAGAAGCATAACTGTAACATTCGTATCAACAAGTTGAAGTAAATCTGTATCACCTGTCAAAATATAAACTTCCGCTTCATTGCAATATTGTTTTGCAAGCGTACCGATACAATCATCCGCTTCGTAACCTTTCATACCGATGACAGGCATAGATAATTTCGCAGTCATTTCTTGCACTAAATCAAATTGCGGAATTAATTCCTCTGGCGGTGCTGCACGATTCGCTTTATAATTCGAGAACGATTCCGTTCTAAATGTCGTACTTCCCATATCCCAGCACGTTACAATGTGCGTTGGTTTGATTGCTTGTGTTGCTGTTAATAAATGCTTCATATAACCATGAATCCCATTCGTCGGGGTACCATCTTGTCGTTTCATAAATTGTCCATAGACACTTGTTGCGTAAAAAGCACGAAATAATAGTGCCATACCATCAACTAACAATACTTTTTTCATAATTCCTCTCCTACTAACAAAAAATAATAACCTCACGTTATCACGTAAGGTTATATAAATAGATTACCATTCTACGTTTTTGTTCAACTTTGTCTATTATACATTGTTTTTGTATATTTAGCATCATTAACACCTTAAGACGTTCTACCACAACAAGTATGAAGTATTCCTGAATACGTATTTTTACCTGTTGAAACAACGACAGCCTTTGCATTGCCACCAACAATATACGTACCTTTGAAACAAACATTTTCAAGCTCCAGTGGATTATAGTCTTTCATCCGTTTTAATGGAATAAATCGTTTACGTTCAATATGATAGCAACTTTCAAATTTCTCAATACTCGCATCGTTTCCTGTCAGCACAGATTCATTTACTAATAAATCATTTGCATAAATAATACGTACATCTGCCGGTACTGTATCACCTTCGGAAAGAAAAATCATATCTCCAGGTACAAGCTCTTGTACTGGTAGCTTCATCATTTTCAATTCATTGTTTAGCCCTGTTACGTTACAGCCTGCTACTCTAGAAACAGTAACTGTTTCACATTGTGATTCATCATTCACATTTTTTTTTGAAAGACCTGGAATCATTCCACTTAGCTTTATCATCACTTCTGCAAGAAGCGCTCTTTTTGAAATTAATTCATTTCGACCGTATACTTGAATACGTTTCTGTGCTTCTTTCACAGGTAGGCCGTCTCTTGTTGTTTTAAAATACGCAAATACAGATTTTACATCTCTTGTTGCAATTTCAATTAATAAATCTTTATTTTTTTGGAGCATTATTTGTTCTTTCATTGGTTTTTCACTTGGTTTATATGACGTGTTACCCACAGTTTTATTTGCATATAACATATTATCGTCTCCTCCTTTATAACATAGGAAGAAACGCTTTGTTTCTCGATTTATCCACTTTATCGTGAAAGTGTCTAGCGCTTAACTACTCGAATAAACGCTACATTATGATAAATATAGAGGGAGGAACAAGTCGTTTCCTGCCTACATCATATAATTTTGCTTTGAAGTATATGGGTAACGGAACCGAGTCAGAATTTGACATGTTCCTCACCTCCTCGTGTATTTTATAGTTATAATCTATACTATGAAATTACTCATAGCTTGGTAACAAAAAAGACCCCACTCATAAGAGAGCAAAGGTCATTACATGCACAAATAAACGATTCCTAATATAATTAGAAATCTATGGACCTCTCCCTCGTCGAGCTTTAGCACTGTATAGCATAGGTATATTACCAGCTACGTTAAGAAAAACCTTAATTCGATCATTCCTGTTGACCCATTGGCGTCTCTCGACATTTTTGGGCAGTAGCATTTCTCTATACAGGAGCCTCACCTAACAGAGACTTATTTTAATTACATAGAAAATGTTACTCTTATTTAAAATAGATGTCAACACTTTGTATGGAAACTTTTCCTTATTACAACAACTAATTCTAATGTAGTACGGTAATATACATCACATTCATCCTTCGACTATTTAAATTAATCGAACATATTTTTCAAGAATTAGCGAACAATAAAAACCTTACGTTTAAAACGTAAGGCTTTTAATATGTTACACAGCCAGCAATTACAATTCCAATTGAAAGTGATAAAAACATAAGGAAAAGACCGACTGCCTGATTATCTTCTTCCAGACTCTTACTAATATTGAAACGTGGTGTAAGCCATTCCGCTAAATAATAGACAACAATTTGTGCTAAAATCCCAACTGCTCCCCATGACACCATATCAAGAAGTGAAATAGAATTAGCAGCCGTTGAATATAAAACGATAGCAAGACCAAGTAATCTTCCTCCAAGTACGTAGCTTACCGCTTTATTCCCTTGAGCCATTAACTTAAATTCCTTCACTTTCGTTGTCACTTCCATAAGGAAAAGACCGATACATAAAAGTACAAGTGATACTGCTAAGTATAGTAAAAAATTAATCATTTATTTTCCTCCTTCTTAATACCTACCGGTAAATAATACGATTCATTCCCCGTAATTTTTTCCCCGGCACGTATACCGATACTACTCGCTTTTCCAGCAATTAAAAATGACCCAAACACATACGATAATTTTTCAATTCCTTTTTCAGTTTCCAAAAATACAACTGGAAGATCTATATATTTTTGAAATATAGGAAGTGACGATTTATACGTTTGATGTACATTTCGAATCATAATGTTTGTATCCTTATCACGAATAGTAATCGTGTCACCCTCCCTACCGAACGATGGCTTTTGAACGAAAGAATCTTTCCCTAAAAACAAATTTGGTTCTAAATATGTAGGTAGCATATATTCCGTAATCCACTGTTGTTCCTCTCTTGTATAAAAAGCACCTTCTTCTGCTAATCCCCAAATAAGACATTGAATGGATTTAGGCTGAAGTAAAAAAGCTGATACAGGATTTATAATAAAAAGCTTCTCTTCCTTTACAAGTTGTAAAAGTTCTACTCCTACTAAATCCCCTGTCTCAGGATCTTGATCCTCAATCAAATCTTCAATTGGATACGTTTGGCGATACAGAACATCAATTGGCATTCCATCTCCGTCCACTAAAGCATCACCTGTAATTCTAAGCTCTGACATTGACATCACTTTATTTTCAACATGACATAGTTGACTCAAATACATAGTCGTATTCCAATCTTCTATATGTTCATGATGAGCTGTAAAAACGACATTTGGATTTTTTATTCCTTTTGCAGCTTCCATTACGGCTTTTGTAATACCAGAAGAAAGTAAACGCTCTTGATTTGTATTCGGATCATCATAGTCTAGTTGTTCGCAAACTTTCCCATTCATTTGAAAGCATTCCACAATAAAAGTTGGCGTATCACTATTAAACTCAAGCATTTTAATACGATTATCTTCTGTTAAGGCAAAATCAAATCGTGAAATAACAGCTTCAGGATACCTACCCTTCATTCTAATAAAAGGCAAGCTTGCCGATGGAAAACCAAGTTCAAGAAGCTGTTCATTGGATAAATTCCGTAGAAGTCTAGCGGTCTTAAAAAATATTTCCCCCATTCGTTCAGTTGCTAATTGTAGTTGTTTCATAGTTTGTTCTGTTATCGGAAAAACATGAAACAAACTATACTCACACTCATATAAATCCGACCAAAAATGCGGATAATTTGAATAAAACCCTTTTCGTTTCTTTATGTATTGCGACATCTTTTATCCTCCAAATCCACCCTTTGAACCGCTTCCAATACCACCTTTAAATTCTGCCGAAGATTGATAAGATTTAAACTCTGATGAATTTTTGAAAGTGGATTTATTTTGATAGTATTTACCACCATAAAAGTAATGCCCACGATACCCTGAACTACTGTCATCACACTGCCAAACACCAAGTTCATCATCCCAATCCCAATCAGAACAACTATTATCATTCGGTTCGGGCGGAATATCTTGCGCACAACCAAATAGAGTCCCCGTCATTAATGACGTCAAGACACTACCTACAAGCCATTTCGTTTTTGTCACCCTTGCACTCCCCTTTTTAAATTATATTTCTATTATATAAGAAGCCATGATAAAGTAGAAGAAAAAGGAAGAAGAGGGATAAAATGCGATTAGAATATCGACTCAATGATGAAACTAACGGGTATCCTGCTTTATGGAACTATACAAACATTTCTATTTCTGAAATCGTCGCACGCATGACTTGTGAATATTTTATAAAAGATGAGAATACGTACGTTGTTACTGCCACTTCAGTAGATCCAGACGGAACGGGAGTTATATATATTCAAAAAGAAGTTTTTTCTAACGACCCTTCAGATCCTACATACTCCCACATAGGTTTTGAAATTAGAGAACTACAGAAAACGAGTTCCATTATAATAGAAAGTAAAGAAATATGGAATTATGAAGAGATCTTACCGTCTCTCCATTCAGATATTATATATATCCAAAGAGATGGAAGACATATGGAATTCACCCTAGATTCAAGAGAAATTGATGAAGACCGCAAGTGCTATATTTATTATGGAAATTTCACAGGTGAATCGAGATAATATGTACATATTTATTCAACAAAAAAACCTTACGTATAAAACGTAAGGTTTTTATATAGCCCCACATATGCCGTTATCTATAGATGTCCATAAACCTGCTCTCACAGGTGGATGTTCTCACAAATGTTTGTAGCTTCCTTCTTAAAAAGATGGCCTGCTATCTACATTTAAATATTGAACTTCCGTATTATACTTATTGGTTTAAGACATACACAAGCTACGTACACCGTAGGAATTTTATATAATGTTAGTTGAAATAAGACCCCCGCACGTGCCGTCCCTCGTAAATGTCCAAAAACCCGCTACTCGCAGGTGGATGCCCTCACAGTTACCGTATATCTTCCTCCACAAGGAAGGCTTGATAATGGTCGCTAAATATTGAGCTTCCGTATAACTAACATCGGTTTTAGACATAAATAAGTTACGTACACCGCAGGATGTATTATTTACTTGTCGTTATATTATCACATTGTTTCCAATGTGTAAAATATAATATTTTTCAAGCAATCTCTTGCTTGTGACCTTATTTTAATACAAATTATTTTTGCATGCAAGTGGTTAATCTTCTTCTTTTGCAATTTGATTTTCTGGATAAGAAATCCAATCACTCCAGCTACCTGCATACAATTTAACATTTTGAAAACCAGCTAATTTTAATGCAACTATGTTCGGACATGCTGTAACACCAGAGCCACAATATACAATTGTTTCCTTATCTTTCGAAAGATTTTTGAAACGTTCTTGTTGCTCAACCTCATTTTTAAATTGTCCTGATTCTAGAATTCCATCTTTCCAAAAATAATTTACTGCTGTCGGAATATGCCCTGCCTTCGAATCAACGAGTTCTTCTACACCAGCATAACGTTTTGGCTCTCTAGAATCAATTAACGTAATATCTGCACCTGCATGAATATTTTCTCTGACCGTTTCCATCGTTACAAGCATATTATCTTGTATGTTTGCTTTGAAGGTTTTTCGTGCAACAACAGGAATTTCCGTTGTTGTATGTAATCCATTCTCTTTCCAAGCAGGAAACCCGCCATCTAGTATATATACTTTCTCATGTCCTACATAGTTTAATAACCACCATAAACGAGAAGCCATTGCACCAGCTTGACTATCATACGCAATCACTGTTGTATGTTCATCAATCCCAGCTTGTGAAAGCTTGTCTGCAAACTGCTCTACATTTGGTAATGGATGACGACCACCATGCTCAATTACAGGACTTGATAAATCTAAATTTAAATCAAAATATAATGCATGTGGAATATGTTCTTCCTCATACTTCTCTTTACCCCAATTTGGATTCGCTAAATCAAAACGACAATCGACTATACGGACATGTTCATCTTCTAAATGCTCACGCAACCATTCGACTGTAACAATCATCCTTAACGCCCTTCTTTCTCTTGCGTGCGATCTACATACTCCATAACCATATCTGCTGTAACAAGTTTACGCTGCGGTGCAACGCCGCGTTTTGCAAGGTCATTAATTTGCTTTGTTACCATATTTATTGCATCAACTGAGAAATGTTTTCCATTTGATGCAAGTGCGATTGCAGCCTCTATTGCTGCTTCACGTTGCGCATCTAATTGCAAAAATATTTTTACAATTTCATTTTGTTTACGAGAATGTGCTGTAATTGCTTTATGTACTTCCATCTTCTCTTTCCCCCTAAATAATTTATACTTATTTGTTTAATTCCATTGCAAGCCGAATCATATCACGACATACAATTCCATTTTCAATAATCTCTTCTTCATAATGCTTCGAAAAGTAATCAAAATCAATAGAAAAAATCCGAAATCCACATTTTTGATATAACGCAAGTTGTGAAACGCTAGAATTACCTGTACCAACTTCAAGCTTGTACATATTATATTCTTTAGCAGTTTCTATTGCATGCAACAATAACTTCTTACCAATACCTTTTCCTTGCATATGTTCTACAATCGCAATATTCATAAGTTCCATTGTCTTTGGTCTTGTTTCCAAAAGCACATATACACCGATAACTCTTTCCTCTTGTTTAGCTACATACATAAGTCCTCTTTGCACATATGCATCAATTTGACGTTCACTTGGATCAGCAAGGAGCAATAAAGATTTCGGTATAGCTTCTTTCGAAATACGCTCTATTACAACAGACATAAAAATTCTCCCTTCCCTATTGTTCTAATCCCTCCTTGTCTACCATAAGTAATAGAAAGGAGGGATTCACCATGGACAACAATGAGAAAAAATGCAACGTCATCTCCATTGATGGAAAGAAAAAGAAGAGCGACACATATTCCTATCCAAAATTAGTAGTAGAAAACAAAACATATGAATTTTCTTCATTCGTCTTATGCGGTGAAACACCAGACGGCAGACGATTAGTTCTTACCCATATGATTTCTACTGATGAATTTGCAGGGTTCGTAAAATCTCTAGATACTGTACTACAAAAGAAAATTGAACGAATCTTTTTTTCATAACGACTATATAATATAAATTTCTTTTTCAATTTCTACTAACTGCTTTTGTAGTTGCTCTTTACTTTGTTCATATAGTGTTACGTCAATTGTTTCAGCTAAAGCGAATAATATACTTTCATAATAATTCTCAATATCTTGCTGCATCACTTCTTGGAATAAGTTCCATTTTGCATCCCACTCTTGCTTATAATGATGAACGAATAATCCTTCTTCATCAGCTACATAGTTTGATACGAAAGGTTCTAGCACTCCTTTAGCGTCTTCTTGCATAAAAGCTTTATCATTTTTTTCAAAAAAGCTTTTCTCATTTTTAAAATGCGCTAATGCCTTTTTGAAATCTTTAATTTCTATTGAAGGAAACGGCTCTTTATGTGTAATAACTTTATATTCATAATCCACTGTTCCACTCATAGAAATCGATTCATTTTCTACTTTGCAGTTCACAACAATTTCATCCCTTGCACGCTTCATCGCTTCATCTATCCATTTTTCAAGACGTAATGATGTCGCACGCATTTCTTGTAATAAATCATGTTGAATAAATGAAACTAATTCCATTACACACTGTTGCAACTGCGCTTTTACATTCCCATCTGTTCGAAGCGACGCCGGATTAATAAATTCAGTAAACACATCGTTATAACGTAAAAATAGACGTTGTTGCACGTAATAAAGCAATTCTTTCACTTCATTTTGCATTGCTTGCTCTTCAGCAAGTACACTATATGATGAAATAATATGAAGTAGCTGATCACGCTCTGCTTCATATTTTTTTGTTTGCTTCTCCTTCTCATCATTTCCCTGCTTCGCGCCATTTATCATATTTACAAGAAGCTGATTTGCACCTTGCAATGCTCCGTATAAAGCATGCACAGACACAAGCATTAAATCCCTCATCATAAAGGACGTAAATGATTCTTCAAACTTAGCAATCCCAGAGTTTTGTAAAATACCATACTTTTCTTTTTCAATACTTTTCCCTTGTTTTTCTTCAAGCGCACATAAACTTGAAATTGCAAATAAACGTGGATTTCTAATACCGTATTGTAAAAGCTGATCCGCAATATAACCTTTCACCATTTCAAGTTCTTCTTCAGATTGTGCTAAATCGGCTGCATTAATTAGGAAGAACATTTTATCAAGTGCAAACGTATCCTTTACACGACCAAGCTGGATTAAAAACTCACGATCTGCACGAGAGAAAACATGATTATAGTATGTTACAAATAAAATAGCATCCGCATTTTTAATATACTGGAATGCAACATCCGTATGGCGGGCGTTAATAGAATCAGCTCCTGGTGTATCTACAAGAGCTACTCCTTGCCTTGTTAAAGCACAATCGTAATAAAGCTCCATATACTCAACAAAACATGATTTTTCTTCATTAGCTACATAATCAGAGAACTCTTCTAACGTGACTTGTACTTGTTCCCCTAAATGAGTAGCAACTGCCTCATATCCTTTTTGTACCGCTCGTAAAAAGCTAAATGTTGCTTTTTGCTTCCCGCTTGGTGAAGGGTATTTCATAATTTTATCAATTTGCATTAACGCTTCTTCTAGCGTAGCAATTTCATAATGAAACATTTTATAAACAGCTTTCATATCTTCTAATAGCGCTTGCTCGGACTTAAACTGAACAATTACCGTTCCATGCGGCTTTTCTTTTGTAACCGGCAAAATTTGATTAATTGTTGCTGTCGTTGGATTTGGTGATACTGGAAGTACCTTTTCACCAAGTAACGCATTGGCAAATGATGATTTCCCTGCACTAAAAGCTCCAAATAACGCTACTGTAAATTGCTTCGTTTCCACGCGCTGTCTTTTACTAACTACTTCTTGCTGTAAATGTTTAAGTGTCGGCAATGGATCTAATATTGTTTCAGCCTTCTTCACTTTTTCTAGTATGCGCTGGATATTTAATGTTGCCGTTCCTTTAATCTCTTCCCCACTAACCGTTACGTTATCATTTACGTTTTCTTGCTCTTGTAGTGTGAATTTCTCACTAACGATTTGTTTTTCACTTTGTAATATTTCGTCTATTCGCAATCCATCTGGTGTAGAAACACGTTCATACCAAACATCTTGTAAATAGCCCTCATATTTCTCATACGTCTTAATGTATTGTAATTTCGTTTCTTTCGCCGTTTGTAACATCGTGTATTTTTCAATTTCTTCTTCAATACGAGCAATCTCTATCTTCACTTTCTTCTGCAGTGCACCCGTACTTTTTTCAAAAATTTGCTGAGATTTCATAAAGTATCTTTTCTTCAACTCATTTGCAACATCAGCAGTATAAAGAAGTAAGTAATCGCCTGTAAACCCAGCCCCTTGTTTAATTGTTTCAGCCAACACTTCTGGTCCGAAAGCAATTTCTAAAGCATATATGTCTTTCACGATTTCCTCTGTAAATAACCCTTCTTCTTTTAAGAAGGCTACAATAAATTCTTTCACATGAAAATCAAGTTGCGTTTCAACAGTCTTTTGCAAAGCAGAATAAAAAGCATCTACACGTCTCTGTTTTTCTTGCTCCGTCTTTCCTTTTGCAAATAACAAACCAACTTTAAACTTCGTTAATTTCGTTTCTAAATACTCATTCGCCAGCTCTCTCATTTCAAATGGCATTAAATACGCGTTATCTAATATAGCTTGTAAACCTTTTATAAATTCATTTCTCACATCAGATTCTTTACTAGCCGCGCGATGTTTATTTTCAGTTAACTCTTCCTTTCTTTCAACTATCTCTGAAAGTGACAGTGGTGATGTTAACTCTTCTTCATATTTCATGAGATGTTTTTCATTTTCAGAAAGAATGAACGAGCAATGTTCTTGCAGTAAATGTTCTGTTTCTCGCTCCATTCCCTTTCTTACATACTGCTCTTTTTCTTTCATAATAGAAGAGATTAATGTCTCTAAACTTTGAATCTCATTGTATGGATGATTCATCATTCGCAATGATGTATAAAAAATACCATCCACTTCAATATCCCAGTTAGAAAAGGATTGTTTTACACTATCTCTATAATCTTCAAATGATAGTTCATTTTCTTTATGTTTATCTATTTGGTTTACAACGAGATAAACCGTTTTATTACGTTGTTTCAATTCTTTAACAAACTGTAAGTTCACTTCTGATTGGACATGATTATAATCCATCATGTAAAAAATAACGTCTGCAAGATGCAAAGTTGATTCTGTTGCTAATTGGTGGGCATCATCCGTAGAATCAATTCCTGGTGTATCAACTAGCATAACCCCATCAGGAATTGGCGCATCATTTCGATAAATATGAACACCAATTACTTCATCACCATCTTTACAAATTTGTTTTAATTCTTCTGCTGAATATGCACCGTCATATTCATACTGTTCTCCAGACTTAATCGTTACAACAACGCGATCAGATCCTCTTTCAATTTTAACGACGTTAGCACTCGTTGGAATCGGGCTTGTCGGTAATAATTGCGCTTTATATAGGTGATTCATCATTGTCGATTTTCCCGCAGAAAAATGACCACAGAAAGCTATCATAAGCTGTTCTTGTTTATATTTTTGAATCACCTCAAACAATTTCAAACTATTTTCCGTATCGCCGTGTTTTTGCCACTCTTCATAAAAACAAACAAGTTTTTTCATACCGTTTGTCTGTACTATGTTTGTCATCCCCTTGTTCCCCTTTATCCAAGATGTATATACCTTATCCCACTATTTATGGGCAGTAAAAACCCAATTGATGCGGGCTATAAATCAGCAGGAGATGAACCTCCTCACTGATTAAAGTTTCACTTTATTATCATACTAAATTTTCAGCATATTCTCATCAAAAATAAAAAATCCCTTTCATTCTTTTTACAAATGAAAGGGATTTTATGTCATATCGTTCATTTTGTTGTTCCTACTCCATTTAATACATACTTTGTAACACCAATATATATAGCAACCGTTCCTGCAACAAGTGCATATACCATATTAACACACCAACCTTTTTTTGATAATGATTATCACTTTTGAATATATTTTATCATTAAAGAGAATCATTATCAACAATTTTCTAAAAAAGAAAGCTCCTTCGGGAAAAGGAGCTTTACTGCCTGTTTTAAAGAAGTTTAAAACTTGTTGTGCACTCTTATTATATCTCATAATACACATCTTAACAGTTTTAAAAATTGGAAATCTCCCCTAGCTCCGCTATCTTACATTTTGTATAATAAAAGGGAATTACTTATCAAGGAGGAAAATAATGACACAAAATCTTTCACAAGGCGATAGGATACACTCCATCGATATTATTAGAGGCATAGCTGTACTTGGTATTTTTCTTGTTAACTGGCCAGTTATCGCTGGTGTTGACTCTCGAGAAATTTCAGGCGTTTACGAGGGACTAGACAGCTATATTCGCTTATTTTATGACATGTTTATTCAAACGAAGTTTTATACTATTTTTTCATTTTTATTCGGATTAGGTTTCTATATCTTTATGAATCGTGCTGAGGCGAAAACAGATCGTCCGAAAACTTTATTTGTTCGCCGCCTGCTCATTTTATTACTATTTGGTTTCTTGCATTACGTTCTTTTATGGGACGGAGACATCCTACATAGTTATGCCATCGCTGGATTTTTCTTATTCTTATTTTATAAGAGAGAGCCTCGTACTATTTTAATATGGGCTTTAGTTTTACTAAGTGTTTTTCAATTTTTCATGCTAATCGCTAGTATAGTGGTTGCCTTAGTACCAAAGGCAGAGTTAGGATTTTCCTTACCGATCATGCCACTTGAAGATTGGATGTCACAAATACAAAATCGTTTCCATGCATTTTATTCTGAAGGAATTGGACTAAATGTATTCATGCTCCCAGAAACAGTTGGGCTATTTTTACTTGGTTTATACGCTGGCAAAAAAGATATTTTCCGCCGCACGAAAGAGTTAGATCCAAAACTTAAAAAGTGGCAAATCATTATGTTCATTTTGACATTACCAATGTGGTTCTTCATGGTCCGTTACTTCTTATCAAAATCATCTTATGAACCATTTTATATGCAAGCCTTTACAATGTTTAGCGGAAAAACATTATTTATCTTCTACATTTTCACACTGATGCGTTTGTTACAAAAAGAAAGATGGCAAAAGATATTACGCCCGTTCCAATATGTCGGACGAATGGCATTAACAAACTATATTTCACATACAATTATTACGTTAATTGTATTCGGCTTAATTTTGAAAAATTATTATCCTGCCCCATTATGGGTTGGACCACTATTTTGCATCGGGTTCTACACATTACAAATCTTTGTTAGCCATTGTTGGCTTTCTCGTTACCAATACGGGCCACTTGAATATATATGGCGCTTAGGTACGTACGGAAAGATGATGCCACTTAAAAAGAAAAGCAAGGTCTCATAATGAGACCTTGCTTTTTTATGCTTCTCTTACCGCACTTTGCATCGGGACTGGCTCTTCTTTTACTTTCACTTTGCGCTGCGGCACCATATTAAATACGATATTTAATAGAACTGCTGATGCACTTCCTAGTACAATTCCGTTATCCGTTAAAATACGAATGCTTTCAGGCAGCTGCGAGAATAGCGTTGGAACAACTGTAACACCAAGCCCGATTCCGACAGAACATGCAACAATTAATAAATTTTCTTGTTTTCCAAAATCAACACTACTTAACATTTTAATGCCATAAGCCATTACCATGCCGAACATTGCTAACATCGCACCGCCAAGTACTGATTTCGGAATAATTGTTGTAATTGCTGCGATTTTAGGAATAAATCCAAGAGCGATTAACATACCACCACAAGTATAAATAATAACGCGATTTCTTACTCCAGTTAATTGAACAAGACCTACGTTTTGAGAGTATGTTGTATACGGAAAAGCGTTGAAAATACCGCCTAATATCATTGCTAATCCTTCTGCACGATAACCTTTTGTTAATTCTTTTTCACCAATCTTTTTATTGCAAATATCAGATAATGCAAAATATACACCTGTTGCTTCCACAATCCCTACGCAAGCAACGAGAATCATCGTAATAATTGGTGTTAATTCAAACGTTGGTGTACCGAAGTAAAATGGCTGAATACCGTGGAACCAATCCGCTTCTCCAACCGCTTGCAAGCTTACTTTCCCCATAAATGCTGCAACGATTGTACCGAACAAAAGACCCAGTAATATAGAGATTGAACGGATAAATCCGTCAAAGAAACGATACATAATGATGATAAATAATAACACCCCAAATGCTAGTGCTAAATTTTCAAGACTTCCAAAATCTTTACTTCCTACTCCTCCAGCCATATCATTAATAGCTGCTGGAACAAGTGTAACCCCAATGACTGTAACGACAGATCCTGTTACAACAGGAGGAAAGAGTTTTACAAGCTTCCCAAATAATTTCGCAAAAATAACAACAAATAATCCCGCAGCAATAATTGCTCCATATATAGAGGACACACCGTATTGTTTACCAATTGCAATCATCGGTCCAACAGCTGTAAACGTACAACCAAGTACAACCGGAAGGCCGATACCGAAAAAGCGATTTGATAGTGCTTGTAAAATCGTTGCAACGCCGCACATTAATAAATCAATTGATACTAAATACGTTAATTCTTGTTGATTTAAACCAAGTCCCCCGCCGACAATAAGCGGAACAATAATTGCGCCAGCATACATGGCAAGCATGTGCTGAATACCAAGCGATGCGATTTTAAATGGGTGCTGCTTCATTGTTAGTTCACCTCCGCAGTTTCTTGCTGTACAAATGTAACTGTGCCGTTATCAAGTGATGCAATTTCTGCTAGTGATTCAACACGAACACCCTGTTCACGCAGTTTCTTTCCTCCATCTTGAAATGCTTTTTCAATAACAATTCCAATTCCCGCAATACTTGCCCCAGCTTGCTCTACTAAGCTCATCAAACCTAAAGCAGCCTGACCGTTTGCTAAAAAGTCATCAATGATTAACACGCGATCATTTTCATCGATATGATTTCGAGATAATGAAATTTCGTTCGTTTCTTGTTTTGTAAATGAGTATACTTTCGCAACATACATATTATCTTGTAACGTTAACGATTTACGCTTTCTTGCAAAAATCACTTTTACACCAAGCTCTAAAGCAGCCATAACTGCTGGTGCAATGCCAGAAGATTCAATCGTCACGATTTTTGTAATGTTATCTTCTTTAAAACGTTTAGCAAATTCTTTTCCGATTTCTTGCATAAGTACTGGATCAATTTGATGATTTAAAAATGCATCTACCTTTAATACATCACCAGATAAAACCTTTCCTTCGTTCAAAATCTTTTCTTGTAATACTTTCATGTTTGTTCCCCCTCTTATGCAATAAAAAAACTCCAAAAGCCGCCACCACTCGTTACAAGTGAGAGACGTGCTTTTGGAGTTTTGCAAAAAAGAATGCTAAACAAGCAAATATATTCGTCCTCACTCATAGTCAAAGTATTTACGGTACTTCGGTAGAAACTTGCAGGCCATATCCCCGCGATTATATGAGTGTAGCTAACTATTTATTTTATAGAAGGATTATAACGCACTTTTTATACTTTGAAAAGTATTTATCAAAAAAACACGTACGAATTTTATAAAAATACCATTTTTGTTCGAGTTTTGTAAACTCTTACATTTCTTATTACTGCGCCGTTAAGATGACTGGCCCATCTTTTGTAATTACAATTGTATGCTCATATTGAGCAGATAATTTCCCATCCATCGTTCGTGCAGTCCATCCGTTTAAATCTACTTTAGAATATCGCATACCAACATTTACAATCGGTTCAATTGTAATTACCATTCCTTCTTGTAATTCTGGTCCTTGTCCTGTCTTCCCAAAATGAAAAATTGCTGGTTCTTCATGAATCTCTTTACCAATCCCATGTCCCGTAAAATCTCTTGCAACAGAAAAACCTTCCGCAGCTACATAACCTTCAATTGCATAGCCAATATCTCCTACATGATTACCGATTACCGCCTGATCAATTCCTTTATACAAAGCACCCTCAGCTACTAACAATAGCCTTTTTGCTTCATCAGAAATATCCCCTATTATATACGTCCATGCAGAATCTGAGAGAGCGCCATTTAAGTTTACTACCATATCAATTGTTACAATATCTCCTTCCTGTAAAAGTACATCACTAGGAAATCCGTGACACATTTCATCGTTTACAGACGCACATATCGCGTACGGATAGCCGTTGTAACCTTTCTGTTCAGATATTGCACCATGCTTTTTTAAATACATTTCTACAAACGTATCAATTTCTTCTGTAGTTATACCTGGTTTCATCATTTTGGCAATTTCTCTATGACATGAAGCAAGTAACTTCCCAGATTCATGCATCAAATCTATTTCATTTTTCGTTTTAATTGTAATCATGTTATCTCTCCTTGCTAAACTTGCTATTTGCTACTTAAGTTCAATCATACACACCCTCTTCCAAAATTTCAAAACTTCAAATTACACCAAGTATAAAAACAAACATCATTTATTTCTACTTTTAACACCAAAATAAAAAACAGAAGAGTTCCTTCTGTTTTTTAATCATTTTTACATAGATAGTTCATTTTCAAAAACTCAAAACAACTGCCATTTGTTTTCTGAATAAACGTCCCAACTGCTTCAAATCCTGCCCTTTTATATACTTTAATTGCTCTTTCATTAAATGTCGCTACTGATAATGCTATATAATTGCAGCCGTATTTTTCTTTACTAAAATCTAGTCCAGCGTTTACGAACTTTAAACCCAATCCATTGCCAGTTATATCAGGTCTCATTCCAAGTCCCATATCAACCGTTCGATTATTTATTTTACAAAAGCTAAAGAAACCAATTGTGGTATCGTTTCCCTTCACCGAAAATGTATGATCTCCCCTCATCTCACCATTTAAAAACTCAGCTAAATCTTCTTGATCTGCCTCCATATTATAAAAAGAATACTCCCCTTCATAATGCCAGTTGTGTGCAATTTCTTCTGCTTCCTTTTGCGTCATTACTGTAAAATCATATCCCATCACTACGCTCCCCTTTCAAAAAAAAAGCTGCAATTAAGCAGCTCTTTTTTTACAACTCATAAATTTCTTTATACTTCGCTTCTAAATAATCAGCTAAGTAGTTTGCATTTAAACCTTCACCAGTCACATCTTCTAAAATTTCAAGTGGCTTCTTCGTTTTACCATATTGGTGAATATTCTCTGTTAACCATTCACGAATTGGTGTCACGTTTCCATCTTCTAATAATGCATCAAAGTTCGGAATATCTTTTAACATCCTCTGTTTAAATTGCGCTGCATACATATAACCAAGCGCATAAGATGGGAAGTATCCAAAGGAGCCACCAGCCCAGTGAACGTCTTGTAATACACCTTGCGCATCGTTTTCCGGACAAATTCCTAAATACGTTTCCATCTTATCATTCCATGCTGCTGGTAACTCCTTTACTTGCAGTGTGCCATCAAATAATTCTTTCTCCAGCTCATAGCGAACCATAACGTGAAGCGGATATGTAAGCTCATCTGCTTCTATACGAATGAATGACGGCTTCGATTCGTTAATCGCATCATAAAACTCATCCACTGATATATCATCAAATTGACCATCGCTATATTTTTTTAATAAATCATAATTTTTCTTCCAGAATGATTTATTACGACCGATAAAGTTTTCAAAGAATAACGATTGTGATTCGTGAATACCCATAGATGTTCCACTGCAAAGCGGTGTACCTTCTAATTCCTCTGCAATGTTTTGTTCATATACAGCATGACCACATTCATGAATCGTGCCGAAAACAGCCATACGGAAGTCTTTCTCATCATAGCGAGTCGTAATACGAACATCTCCTCTATTTAATGTAATTTCAAAAGGATGTACCGTTTCATCAAGACGACCCGCTTCAAAGTTATAATTCAACTGTTTCAATAACTCTAAAGTAAAGTTCTTTTGTTGTTTTTTTGAAAAATGTTCGGATAAAGAATTTGTTTTCAGTTCTTTTTTAGACTCAGAAATTTCTTTTACAAGCGGAACGATCCGTTCACGCAATTGACCAAATACATGATCTAATACTTCTACTGTGATTCCCGGCTCATACATGTCTAATAGTGTATTATATTTATACGTTTCGTAACCCCAATATGTAATAAACTTCTTTTTGAATTCAACAATTTTTTCTAAATACGGACGGAACATTTCGAAGTCAGATTTTTCGCGAGCTTCTTCCCATACACTTTCCGCTTTCGCTTCTAATTTCACATACTCTTCATATTCCGCTTGTGGAATTTTCTTATTTCTATCATATTCTTTACGACACTCTTCAACCATTTTCTTTGTCGTTTCAGAAAGTTTATTTTCAGCAATTAATGATTCTAGTTCAGTTAAATAGTTCCCCATCTCATCTGAAGTTGACATTACAAACACTTCGGATGAAAGCATTCCAATTACTTCTGAACGCTGGTCTACACCTTGCTTTGGTGCACCTGTTCTTAAATCCCAAAACATTAAACTTAATGCTTCCCCATAATTCTCTATCTTCTTCACATATGCTAAAAATTGTTTTTCTACTTCATGTGTAGCAACTGTCATAGTATAAAAAACCTCCTTTTTCTACCTCAAAATTATTTCGACATTAAAACATAAATTCCTTTTCTAATAGAAAAAAAGCTTGGCAAGCGCCAAGCTTTTTCCTATAACAAATATTTTTTCACTTATAGTACTTTTCCTTCTACCGGAAGCACTTTCTTCACTGCTTCAATCACTTTCTCATCTTCCTTATCGGATAAGAAGATTGATATAGCACCTTTATCTTCACTTGTACGAATTAAACGTCCAATTCCTTGACGAAGACGTAAAATCATATAAGGCACATCTACGTCCCAGAATGGATCATTTACATGTTTACGCTTCGCCTCAAACACAGGATCGTTTGGAGGGAATGGTAATGACCAAATAATAACATGTGATAATGATGAACCTGGAATGTCTAAACCTTCCCATAAATGAACGGCACAAAGTACAGTCTCTTCTTCATTTTGGAAACGAGAAACGAGCTGACTAATTTCTTGATCTCCTTCATATAGGAACGGAACTGACATTTGCTCTTTACTTACATATTCTTTAAACGCTGCAAGTTCTTGCGTTGTACGGAATAATACGAGTGTACGTCCATTTGTTTTTTGTATATTTTCAAGTGTATATTGACACTTTCTTTCCCATTCATTTACTTCCGCACACGGAAGTAAGTTTACTGTCATTTGCTCTTCATAATCAAACGGCGAAGCAACTGAGAATGATAAGTAATCTTTTACCCCTAGACTATTTGCAGTAAATGCGAACGAATCGTTGTCCGATAATGTCGCAGAAGAGAAAATATACGGAATCTTTTTCGAGAATACTTTTTCTTGTAACACTTCTTCAACTGCACGCGGCATAATAACTAACGTGAAGGCACCATCACCTTCTTCACCCCACGTAATTACATTTTTCTCGTGCATAAAAAGACGAAGTGAGTGCTCTAACACATCTAAATGCTCATCAACGATATTTAAATCGTATGTGTTTACTGTATGCATTTCACTTTCAAATACTAATGCGTCACCAACCTCACCGATTTTTGCATAAAGTCTATTCGCTTCAGCAGTTACCTTTTCCGTTACAGTAATTTCTAAACGATCAGAACCTTCAATTTCCTTTTTATTCTCTTGTAGTACCTCAAAGAATCGTTCAGTTTGCCAAATTGTTTCTTCTATTAAATGTGCAAACTCTTCACGAATATCGTTTTGTAACAATCTCGTTAAAAGTTGTTCCATCATTGTTTGCTTTAAACGATATGTTAAAGCTTTTTGCGCTGCATACTCCACAAGATGTCCTTCATCGAATACAACACAGCTACTTTCAGGTAATAACGGAATTTGCCCTTCACGTTTACGAGCATCATACGTCCAAATATGATCCATATAGAAGTCTTGAGAACAAATAATTAGATCTGCAGCTTTACGATAATGTTCACGAGAAAGTGTTTGACCACAACGATGACGAGAATCACAAGTGAAGCAATCTTGGAAGTAATCCCAGTTTACTTTTGACCATTCCTCGTCATTTAATAGTGGAAATTCTTTTCGATCACCATAGTGAGTAAAGTTTTGCATCGTACCATGATCGAATACGAACTGAGGTAATTCGTAATATACATCTTCAATTACTTCTGGAGCTCGTCCACTCATAACATCTTCAAGCTTACGTAAACATAAATAATTATCCATTGATTTCGCAAGTCTAACATCAACAGATAGTCCTAATGCTTCAGATAACTTAGCAATGTCTCCTTCTTCTTTCACAAGCTGCTCAATTAACGTTTCATCTGCGCAAGCGATAATAGCCGGTTTTCCAGTATAACGCGCGTAACAAATTGCATATAGAAGATATACAATTGTTTTCCCTGTTCCTACTCCCGCCTCTGCAAACATAACTTTCTTCTCTTGGAAAGCACGTTCTAACTGAAACGCCATAAAAATTTGCTCATCACGTTCTTCGAAGCCTTTTTCCGGAAGGATGTCGTAAAACACATCTCCAATCCACTCATTCAACTTATCATAAAAATTATCTTGTTTTCCTACTTCAAATGGTAACCTCTTCTCAGTAAACATCCTTAGCCTCCAACCAAAAAGTTTTTCTATAAAAAGATATAGCAACTGCTACTCATACGTGCGCAGTTGCTTTTCCCCTGTTGTGATACATAAAAATACACGAAAAAAATTTCCTTTCGAAAAAGGAAAATTTTTTTCTATATTAATGACTTTAAATACCTTATATCAATCGCTGTTTCATGTGACAGTGCCGATAAATACTCTTCCTGCGCTTTTTGTATTTCATCCGCAATTACGCCGTGACTATCCACTTCTTTTCCGAGCTCATCATACGTACGGTGAATAGCCTTTTGAATCATTGATAATTGGAAACCATCCATATCGCTTCCTCCTTTTACGCATTACATAATAGCCAGTATATGCGCGCTGGAGGAGTTTTATACTATGAGTTACGCGGTGGACGTTTTCCGAAGTATTGATAGTAATCTGTACGGATAAAGC
Source organism: Bacillus sp. H1a (assembly GCF_000633475.1). Lineage (NCBI taxonomy): Bacteria > Bacillati > Bacillota > Bacilli > Caryophanales > Bacillaceae > Bacillus > Bacillus sp. H1a. Next base: position 55,653 of record NZ_AYMH01000003.1, read on the forward strand.
CGTTAAACAGCTTACGCTTCTTCGATGCATCTTTACCGTAACACTTCTCAAATGCTTCATAACTTGTTAATAAATACATTGACCACGTATCTAATGGGCGGAATACCTCTCCCATTTCTTTATATAATTTTTCAACAAGCGCTCTTTCACTTAAACGTTCTCCGTATGGAGGATTCGTTACAACATAGCCATAATCCTCTTTTGTCGTGAAATCTTTTACTTGCATTTGTTTAAATGATATAAGATCCCCTAATCCAACTTCTTCTGCGTTATCTTGGGCAACTCTTATCATACGGTGATCAATATCAGACCCAATGATTTGCAATGGTTGATCATAATTTGCTAAATCTTCAGCTTCTTGACGAGCTTCACGCCAATTTTGTTTACCAACCCAGCCCCATTCATCCGATGCAAAGCCTCGGTTAAATCCTGGTGCGATATTTTGTCCAATTAATGCAGCTTCAATTGGAATTGTTCCAGATCCACAGAAAGGATCAACGAAAGGACGATCTGGCTTCCAATTTGTTAATTTAATTAAAGATGCAGCTAACGTTTCTTTTAAAGGAGCTTCCCCTTGATCCACACGATATCCACGTTTATGAAGCCCAACACCACTCGCATCAATTGTTAATGTCGCAATATCTTTTAACATTGCGATTTCAATACGAAATAGTGGACCGGTTTCTTCAAACCAAGTTGTGCGTTTGTATGTTGTTTTTAATTTTTCAACAACCGCTTTTTTAACAATACGTTGGCAATCCGAAACACTAAACAATTCAGATTTTAATGATTTACCGATAACAGGAAATTCTCCATCCTCCGGAATATAATCTCCCCAGTTTAATGCTTTTGTTTTTTCAAATAACTCATCGAATGTCGTTGCTTTAAACTCACCGACTTTAATTTTCACACGGTCCGCAGTACGTAACCATAAATTCGTACGACAAATCGCTTTTTCATCCGCTTCAAATGTTACCTTTCCGTTTTCCACTTCACATTCGTAACCAAGATCGCGAACTTCTCGGGCAACTAACGCTTCAATACCCATTGCCGCTGTTGCAATTAAAGTAACTTTTCCCATTTGCATTCACCTCTTATGTATAATCAAACAATAATTAATAACATGTTGTCCTATTAATTATTACATATTACAAAGAATCTTCTCATTTACCATTTTAACTTACTATTTATAACTTCATACAAATAAAAAGCCCTCCTCTAACAAAGGAGAGCTGAGTTATTTCATAGTTGGTTCATAACGTTCTGTAAGCCATGTTCTGTTCCTTTGTACTGCAAACGGCCCACGCCTCGTACTCCGGTGGCAATCATCTATCTACAGGTTACAAAAACCTGTCCTTTCCCATCGTTGATTTCCTTAGGAAAGATTCCCCTACCATTATTTGGGTTTCTCGCTCGTGGGGTTTACCTCGTTCCACTCCTATCATTTCTTCAAGGACTTCGTCACTGTGGCACTTTAAAGGTAGTCAAACCATATCCGAAAGGACTTAGGTTTTTTCCCTGCCGTTAAACCAGCCTTACAGCCAGAATACCCTAGCTTATGAATTGGCTAGGCACGAACACTACAGCCATCTCAGGCCGTGCGAGCATGGACTTTCCTCTACAACGTTGGCGTTGCAGCGATTACCCAAACGTTATGACATCCATTATTATAGTGGAAACAAAAAGATTTTGCAATGTTTTTTTCTATGTAAAATGCTTTAACCTTTTTGTTACCTTAAATTATTCGTATAACTTGCTTCCAAATACAGCTTTTTCTAAATTAGATAGACGTTTTAAAATATCCGTATTCGTATTGTTATATACCGGTTGTGCAACTGGTGCTTGTACCGGTTGTTGCGGAGCTTGTGTTGCCGCTACTTTCTGTTCTTCTAATTCACGTTTCAAACGAGCATTTTGTTGTTTTAATTGATCAAACTCCTTATGAAAGGCTTCATAGTCTTTAATAATCATATCAAGAAACTTATCTACTTCTTCTTGCTGATAACCTCTCATACCTGTTTTAAATTCTTTTTCTAAAATATCTTTCGCCGTTAATTTAATTTTATCCGAAATCATTTTCTTCACCTCAAATTTTTGCCAAAACTTTCATTAACTAAATTTTTTCAGAAACAACGTCTTTTGTCAATCATATATACGAGCACTATATTACATATTACTCTGCATTATTCCATTGTTCCTCTTCTATTATATCTTGTAAATCAGAAAAAAGAATGAAATAACTGTGATAATTTTCTATTTCTCCTTTTTTCTTTGCTGCTTCTACAATATATTTCGGGCTCCCAGGCTTTTCTTCATCATATACCGCTAAAAGCGCATCGCTTTTTTCAATAAAAAATTGATTCTTTAATTTAAATTGCTCCGGGCTTTCGTACTTCCGTTTCGTAATACTATCAATGTGATCTGCTTGCGAAAGAATATGCTCGTAATATTCACGGTTATCTTCCTTCCAATTTTCTTCTTGCTCTAAAAAAGGGGTAAATACCGCTAATTTCAAATCCGGATACTCTACTTGAATCTCAAAAACAACTTCAGCAGCCCATAACTCGACTCCTAACTGGCCGCTTATAATAACCCACTCCAAACCTTCTTCTACAAAGGCAGTTAATTTACGATGCAACGCCTTTTTTATACATTCTACTCCTGGATGATCATTTTTAAATATTCCAAGTTCAAATGGCTTATATCCTGTTACAGCAACAACTTTCATACCAACACTCCAATTACAAAAAAAGAACTAGCATTTTGCTAGTTCTAACATATCATTTACTTTTTAAACATTCCACCAACATTTGGTCCCATATTTGGTCCAAATGGAGATACATTCGGTCCTGGTCCAAATGGAGATATTTGATGCCCGTGGTGAGGATAGTGATGATGGCCATGACCACATGGTCCATATCCACCACCGAATCCACCGCCGAATCCACCAACAAATCCTGGATCACCAGGGTCCACAACATTTACGTTCGAGTTTGTTTGTGGGAAGAAGCCTTGATTTTTAATTTGTTGATGGTGTACATGTGTTGTATGCGTTGGGAAAATGTGTGGCACCACCGTTGTTGAAAAAGAATGTGTTACGCATTGTTTCGTCGGATGAATGACAGGAGCAGTTGTACAAATAGGTCCTGTTGGCTTATGCCCTCCAAAGCAAGGATGACAATGATGCATAGTTTTTCTCTCCTCTCTCATTAAAAAAATCTGACTACACTTTACAATATGAGAAAGGAGGTAAGGCCGCTTGTTATATATACCCATTTATTTCACGGAAATTTGTCTAGTGCTGCATTTCATTCATAATATACATTACGGACAACATCCTACTATCATTTACCAAAGAACCCCCCGACTTGCTTAACAATCCCCGTCACTTGATTCATCGCATTCATCATTTGTCCAGCCGTATTCATCATTTTATTCACATCATAGTTACCATCTGATGTTTTAAATTGTGAAACAAAACTAGAAAACTGACTTGGTTGCTGTTGCTTTTGTTTATTCATTGTTGGGTATGGTTGTTTTGGTGGATAAAACATAGCCTGTTGATTTCCATATTGAGTTGGTGGCATGTAGTATTGTGAATTCATATACATTTGTTGCGGTTGATCCGTATACATTTGCTGTGGCTGATTCATATGCGTTTGTTGCGGTTGATTCGTATACATTTCCTGTGGCTGATTCATATGCGTTTGTTGCGGTTGATTCGTATACATTTGCTGCGGCTGACTCATATGCGTTTGTTGCGGTTGATTCATAAACGATACTTCAAATGGCTGATAATAATTTTGATTTCCATAATAAGGTTCGAAAGGATACATATTATATCTTAAATATGTATCCTCATTATATTGGTACATATTTTGCTGCGCGTACGGGTTTGCTTGCTGATATACATTAGGTTGTTGAAACATGCATTCTCTCCTCCTTCACATAAGTTTCTACATATAGAATATGTACCTATAAAATAAAATGTGTGAAGGAGTATCTGTCTGTTTTTGTCGGAAGTTTAAATTTTTAAAAAAATTAGAAAGAAAGCCCTTCCATGCTATGATAATAAGGAAGAAGATTCTCATGGGGGAGGAATCAACATGGTATTAGGGGATTTAAAACAAGCGTTTTCTCAAAAAAAGGGGTATTGCACAGAAAATTCGAATGAACTGTTAGACTTTGCAAGACATTGTTATTTAGAAGGAAAAATATGTATATCAGATTACCGAACATTAATACGAGAATTAGAAATAAACGGTGCAACAAAACCTACAACAGTAACAGAGGCATAAAAAAACAAGAGGGTTTTTCCCTCTTGTTACTTACATTGCTCTACGATATTTTGCAAAGTATACGAAATAGCTTGATGAGTTTCAAAGAAACGTTTACCTTTTCCCTTATTTACAAAGCATTGTAGTACATTAGTTTGTAAATTATCGTACACTTGATCAATTTGTTGTACATGTATATACTTAGGTCTTTCTTTCTTGATCCACCTATAAGCTAAGTCTTTCCACAGCTCTAACTCTTCATCTACAGTTTCAACAAATGGCTTCATATCCTTATAAAAATCATACTCAGCAACTTCTCTTTTTTTCACATTCGCTTCATCATTATACTGCATTAACTTTTCCGAGGACTGGATTAATGCTTCATACTCCATTTTATTCCCACCTTACTATGCACTCACTACGATGTTTTGAAATGTCTTTACCCAACTCCCTTTTTCTTGGTGATGCACTAATTTATTTTCCATATGCTCGATATGCATTTCTGTTATTTCTATCTTATTGCATATTTTTTCACGCTTATCCTTCAACGCATGATTTATTCTAATCCCAATATTCATTTCCAGCAAATCGAGAGAACTTAACATTTGATCCATTTTTTTCATAACATCTTCCTTCTGAACCATCGCCATAAATAAAACGCCCCCTTCTTTGCCTTTCCTTTGTCATGTAATTTCGCCGATTTATCGATCACTCCTGCCCACATGACAAAACTAGTTGATATTCGTCAAAGAAATCATTTTGCATGCCATTTATAGAAATGGTAACAATACAAAAAGGAGGTGTATTACGATGGCAAAAAACAAAAACGAAAAAAAGAAAAATCAAAACAAACAACAAAACAAACCTGAGACTGGTAATCCAAAGCTTGATGGTCCAAATTTCCCTGCTACATAAAGTGACACTTTAATCTGAGTGACTCTTACAAACAGCTATTTTCCGACCTAAGCTCAACCTGTTTGCTTTCGCTAAGTTTTGAGGTTAAAGCCGTAATGCCCGCAAATAGCGGAATCAAAAGTAATTTGTTATAGAGCATATTACTTTTAATTAAGAAGTCCCGCCTTCCTAAATGAAGGCGGGACTTCTTTTTAATTATATCATGAATTCATCCATTCTTTTAACAAAACTATTTAATATAGAAAGAGTATGTATTTGCTCTCGCTTCTTTCTATACCATTCTGTTATATTAATTTCCCCTTTAGGTTTTTCAAATAAAAATAATGAATTCGTTTCTAGTCCTTCACTAAACCAATCTTTTTCAATTATTTTTTCATGAGTAACAATAGTATACACATCTCTTAGAGCCGACGTACCTGACTTTCTAGTTCCCTTTAAGTAGCATTCATAATCCATCCTCGATCCTGTATGCCTAGTTTGCAATGTAAATTTATAAAACAAATCCCTATACTTTGGATGATACAATAACCAAGCTAGTTTTTTCCCAAGTTCTATACGTTTTTGTAACGTTTCAAATTGATAAACTGAAAACCCATATATTCTCCCTTCCACCGTTGGAAAAACAACTGCACTAACATGAAATATTTCTTGAAATTTAAACAAAGCGGTATCAAATACATGTTTTTGAAAATATGTATTCTCAATTACTGGTTTTTGAATTATATTTTGTTCATTTATAATAAGGGCCGTCATTAGCCTTATTACATCTCTTTTCTCCCAGAAATATATCCATTCTTTTTCCATAAAAATTGATGTGTTGAAAAATTGTAACAACTGGAAAAGAGGTACACATCTCCTTTTACTTTCCTCATATAGTAATAGTTGAGGGAAGGCATCTAAGAAAATAAGCCAATTAGCCTTTTCGTACGTGAGAAATAAATGTTTCTTTACTGTTGGAGATAGAACATTAGAATAGTACTTTCCTTCTAGATCTGTCATGTTCCAGCCTCCATTCCTTGAGACCATACTCGCTAAAAAAGACCATCGAATTTCTTTATTTCTCAAATAATATTCTTGGTAAGATTGTGTACGTGAAATATTATCTACATTAGCTATATCTGTTCTCTCCTTAATATTGTTAACTATAGATTTTTCATCTTCTGTGCAAAAATAATCATTGCGATTTTGTTTAATTTTTTCGTAATCGTGCCAGCTAAACATGAATAAGTACCATACCTTTCTTGAAAAAGGTCACATCTTTTTTCATTTTTTGATATAATCACCTTTGTAAGTAATTCTTAACAAGTTGGGAGTGGACACAATATGACCATTCGTTACCCAAATGGAAAAAGGTACGATCAAGCTTCACACCCTCATAAAACACCAGTTAAAAAACATACTTATAGTAATAGAGGTATGTCCCTTGAAGAGGAATTGAATGACACAAATCAATATTACTTAACCCATAATATTGCATGCGTACATAAAAAACCTACACCTCTTCAAATTGTAAAAGTAGATTACCCCGCTCGAAGTGCTGCTGTGGTAAAAGAAGCGTATTTCAAACAACCTTCTACAACAGATTACAACGGTGTATACAAAGGGAAATACATCGATTTTGAAGCGAAAGAAACAAAAAATAAAACCAGTTTTCCCCTTCAAAACTTCCACCTTCATCAAATTGAACATATGAAGCAAGTAATCGCTCATAACGGAATTGCATTTGTTATTATTAAATTTACACTTTTTGATGAACTTTATTTATTAGATTCAAAACATATTATTGCATTTTGGAATCGTCAAAATACAGGTGGACGTAAATCGATTACAAAACAAGAAATAGAAGCGCATGGATCTTTATTATCATGCGGTTATCACCCTCGGATTGATTATATCCGTGTACTAGACACGGTTTATTTTTCGTGATAGAGTCATCACTAAGGCTCTTTTTTCGGCTTTTTGGGGAGAGAATGAAAGGTAGGAGAAAGTATAATGTCAGATAATTATCGTTCTCGTACAGAACGAAATCATGTAAAAAATCAAACGAAAGAAACAAATAAAGAAGAAAAACCAAAGAAAAAAGGTTCCTTTTTCAAGAAATTTCTTATAGGTTGTCTACTTCTTGGTATCGTCGGTCTCGTAGCTGGCGTTTCGGCTTTCTTTGTTATGGTAAAGGACGCTCCAAAATTAGACAAATCAAAACTTGTCAATCCTTTATCAACAAAGTTTCTTGATAAAAACGGAAATTTCTTCTATGAATATGGTGCTGAAAAACGAACCCATGTTACATACGATCAAATTCCAAAAGTAGTGGAAAGTGCATTCCTTGCGACTGAGGATGCTCGCTTCTACGATCATAATGGAATTGATTTTATACGTACTGGAAAAGCAGTTATGGAAAATGTCACTGGTGGTTTCGGATCACAAGGTGGTAGTACGATTACACAGCAAGTAGTTAAAAACTATTTTCTAACGATGGACAAAACTGCAAAAAGAAAAGTGCAGGAATGGTACTTATCTTATAAGTTAGAGCAACAGTATTCAAAACATGAAATTTTAGAAATGTACTTAAATAAGATTAACCTAGGTAATCGCTCTTATGGTATTTCAACAGCAGCTAAAAAATATTACGGCAAAGATTTAAAAGACATACAATTACATGAAGCTGCAATGCTCGCCGGTTTACCCCAAGGTCCTAACATTTATGATCCAACAAAAGAAGAAAACGTTGATCGAGCAAAGAAACGTCGTGATGTCGTATTAACATTAATGAATCGACATGGCTATATAACGAAACAAGAAATGAATGACGCAATGCAAATCCCTGTAACAGAGGGACTTCTTCCGTCTTCAGATGCAACTGAAATGCCATATCAAGCGTATTTAGATGCCGTTTTCAAAGAAGTAGAAAAAGAGATACCTGATGTGAATATTGGCTCTGATGGTTTAACAATTCAAACAAATATTGACCTTGAAGCTCAAGACTATGCAGATAAAATAATGGATGGAAATCTTATTAAATATCCAAATGATCAATTCCAAGGTTCATTTGTATTTATGGATACGAAAACTGGAGAAGTTCGTGCAGTCGGTGCCGGTCGTAAAGAAAACAAATCAACATTTAAAGGACACAACATGGCTATCGATTTAAAACGTCAGGTCGGTTCAACAATGAAACCTATTTTTGACTATGGTCCAGCTATTGAAAATCTACAATGGTCTACGTACCATCAATTAAATGACTCAGAGTACACATACTCTAATGGTACAAAAATTAAAAATGCTACAAACAGTTATAAAGGAGATGTGTCCCTACGTGACGCACTAAAAAAATCTTTAAATATTCCTGCTTTAAAAACAGCTCAAGCGGTCGGGCTTGATAAGTCAAAAGAATTCGCCAAAGGTCTAGGCATGACATTTAAAAATGATGATGTTTTTGAATCAACTGCAATCGGTAGTAATGAAAGCTCTCCGTTAGATGTCGCTGGAGCTTATGCAGCATTTGGAAATGACGGTATGTACAATAAGCCTCATTTCGTTAAAGAAGTTATTTTCCCAGATGGGAAAAAGAAAAGCTTTAAACCGAAAGAAAAACGAGCAATGCACGATTATACAGCTTACATGGTTACCGATGTACTTCGTGATGTTGTAAAACCTGGTAGTGGCGGTACTGGGCCAACGGCTTATGTTCCCGGTTTTGACGTTGCTGGTAAAACAGGAACACAAAACTTTGATAAATCTGTTATTGAAAGATATGACATCCCAGCAGATGCAAACAGAGATAGTTGGTTTGCAGGGTATACACCTCAATACACAATGGCTGTATGGACTGGGTACGAAAAAGATAGTAAAGAAAATTACATTGGAGATCGTTCTACTAGAATTGCTCAGCAAATGTTCCAAGTGATGATGAGCAAATTTGCTACAGATAAATCTCGTTTCGAGCGCCCTTCTTCTGTACAAGAATTAAATGGAGAATTATATGTAAAAGGTGCAAAAAAAGATGCAGTTAAACAAATTAAAGTAGATCCGCCTAGTGGCCTTAATGTCGCTTTCGATGGGTCTAGCACAGTTACACTAAACTGGTCTGGACCATCAGAGGTTGATGCATATGCCGCAAGCTATAAAGCTACTGACGGTACTAGTGGTAGCTTATCAGTAAGTGGTACAACAGCTACCCTCGGAGGCATTAAACCAGGTGTTACTTACAGCTTCTCTGTAGTAGCGAAACAAGGTACTGGAACAAGCCCTGCAGTCGGTGCATCCTTTACCGCTCCTGGAGGAACTCCAGACGCGAAAAAAGCCGAGGAAGAGGCTAAGAAAAAGGCTGAAGAAGACGCTAAGAAAAAAGCTGAAGAAGACGCCCAGAAAAAGGCCAATGAAGATAAGGTAAAGCAAGAAGAAGCTAAGAAAAAGGCTGAAGAAGAACAACGTAAACAACAAGAGCAACAACAGCAACAACAACAACAACAACAGCAAGAGCAACAACGCAAACAGCAAGAAGAAGCTCAGAAGAAAGCTGAAGAAGAGCAGCGTAAACAACAAGAGGCTCAGAAAAAAGCTGAGGAAGAAGCTAGAAAGAAAGCTGAAGAAGAGCGTAAACAACAGGAACAACAGAATCACCAACAAGAACAACCGCATAGCGGAGGAGATACTACTCCGCACGCAGACGGAAATGTTGTTACAACAGAATCATAATAAAAGAAGTCCATTTCTCCTAACGAGAAATGGACTTCTTTTTTGTTATGATTTTCTTTACATGTAGCTTCTCTATTTCGATATACAACTGTGCTAATTGAATATAAGAATGATAATTACTTGGTTTCTTGATAATAAATGAATATCGCTCCATAAAATTAACAGGTTGTACTTCCAATTTATTCGTATTTACTTGCATTTCATTCAAACCATGAACAGGTTGCTCATTTAGCCAATATACAACCGATAGCAAGTGAGCTGCAAAAAGAATCATCGGTCCCTCAGCTTCTTGTTTTTTTCTGTTTCGAAATAGCGTAGCAATTTCGTCTTGTTTCGTTTTCCATGTATTTAACACCGCTGGAATACTTTTTTCAAGTTCATTCCATGGCTCATACTGTTTTTCTATATCAAATATAAAATAAATATTTTGTATTATTTCTTCAAAAGATTGATCAGTATGATACGTAATCGATTTTACATCCTCTTCAAAAAATGGTAAATATCGAAACGTTTTCGGCACTTCTACAACTCTCTCCATCCCTTATTTCCCCTTCATCCGCTTTTTCCCTTCACGGCATACATCTAATAGCGGGCACTTTTCACATTGTGGACGTTGCGCTTTACAATGATAACGTCCAAAGAATATCATACGATGATGCGTCACTCCCCATTCATCCATTGGAATTTTCTTCATCAACGTTTTTTCCACCTCTAATACTGAATCTTTCCATCTGCAAATCGCTAAGCGCTTACTCACTCTCTCTACATGCGTATCAACAGCAATTGCTGGAATCCCAAACGCAACCGAAACAACTACATTCGCTGTCTTCCTCCCTACACCTGGTAACTTCGTCAGCTCGTCACGGTCTTCTGGAACTTTTCCGTTATAATCATCAAGTAACATTTGACATAATTTTTGAATGTTTTTTGCCTTGTTTCTATACAATCCAATTGAACGTATATCTTGTTGTAATTCTTCTAAAGGCACACTTAAATAATCTTCTGGTGTTTTATATTTTTGAAATAAGTTTTTCGTCACTTTATTTACAAGTGCATCTGTGCATTGCGCAGATAATGCCACTGCGATTACAAGTTCAAATGGATTATCATGAATTAATTCACAATGTGCATCTGGATACATATCCGCCATTGTATCTAGACAATAACGAATTTGCGTTTTGTTCAACATATCTTTCCTCCTACATTACTGCTCCAACCAATTATAAAAAGGCACTTTCCCAGTAAATTTCGTCTCTTGTTTTGTCGTTTGTTGTGTACGTTGTTGATTCGCTCTAAATTTCTGGCCTTGATTTTGCGCTTGATCCACCGTTTTAATTCCATTCTTTTTCCACTCAAATAAGATGCGATCAATATACCTGAAATTAAGTTTACCACTCATAACAGCTTCCCGAAGAGCCGCTTGAATTAAATTCGGATGATGTTGATCTTGATCTTCCCACATTCCCAATGTTTCACATTCAAATGGCGAAAGTGGTCTTCCAAATTCTTTTTCAAATACTGTATATAAATTTACTTGAATTTGTTTTTTTTCTTGTCGCTCTTCTTCTATAGATTCATTCATTAAAAAGTGCAATATTTTTTCCCATAGTGGTTGTAAAGAATAACTTTCACACATCATCGCTTCAGATCTTTGCCCACCTTCTAGTGCTAAAAAACCTTTTTGAATTAATGTCTGAATCACTTCCATACATTTCATTTCTGTTATCGTCATCCGTTCTGAAATCTCTGAAGGAGTCGGGAACGAATTACCTGATTCTAAAAATGTGTGTACATGAAGTACCACCATAAATTCCGTTTCATTTAAACCTAGCTTTTTATAATGCATCATAAGCAATTTAGGAATCGCTATGCTTCCCTGTTCAAACCATTGTAACATCATTTTCTTTTTCATCACCAAACACCTCGCTCTCTAGTATAACACACCTTTAGCTATTTCTTTTTGCCACAATTCGTCAAAAAAACCTCCCTATATGTAGGGAGGTTTTTTTGTGTTTAATACAAGGAACAGCCGATTAAGCCTGCACTTTACTTTTCATAAATGTATGAATTCGTTCCAATGCTTTCTCTACTTGCTCAAGAGATGTCGCATACGACAGTCGAACGTTATTTGGTGCACCAAATCCTGTCCCTGGAACAAGAGCCACTTTTTCCTCTTCTAATAATGCCTTTGCCCAGTCATCAACTGTCTCATATCCAGTTAACGCTACAGCTTCTTTTACATTTGGGAATAAGTAAAATGCACCTTGTGGTTTGATGCAAGTGAAACCAGGAATTTGAATTAATTTATCATAAATAATGTTCAATCTTTCTTCAAATGCTTGACGCATCGTTTCTACAGGTTCTTGTGAGCCTGCATATGCAGCAATTGCACCGTATTGAGCAATTGAAGTAGGGTTTGACGTACTATGACTCGCTAAGTTCGTCATCGCTTTAATAAGCTGCTTATTTCCTGCTGCATATCCAATACGCCATCCTGTCATAGAATGAGATTTAGATACACCATTAATAATAAGTGTTTGTTCTTTTAATGCATTAGAAAGCTGGGCAATTGAAGTATATTCTGCATTACCATAAATTAATTTTTCATAAATTTCATCAGAAACGATTAAGATATCATGTTCTAAACATACTTCTCCAAGCTGTTGTAATTCTTCTTTGCTGTAAATCATTCCTGTTGGATTGCTCGGTGAATTAATAATAACTGCTTTCGTTTTCTCTGTAATTGCCTCACGCAGCTGCTTTGCTGTAATTTTGTACTCATTGTCTTCTAGACCTTCTACATAAACTGGCTTACCACCAGCAAGCTTTACTTGCTCAGGATAACTTACCCAATAAGGAGTTGGGATGATAACTTCATCTCCTTCATCAAGTAACACTTGGAATAATGTATATAATGCATGCTTGGCACCATTACATACAATAATTTCAGATGGATCATACGCTATCCCTTGATCGCGAGTAAATTTCTTAACGATTTCTTGTTTTAACGATTGTAATCCACCTGTTGGTGTATATTTCGTATGTCCTTCTAACATCGCTCTATGTGCGGCTTCCATAATATGTTCTGGCGTATTAAAGTCAGGTTCTCCTGCCCCTAATGCAATTACATCATGACCTTCCGCTTTTAATGCTTGTGCCTTTGCTGTAATTTCTAAAGTTGAAGACGGTGTTAAAGCAGCTACTCGCTTTGCTAATTTCATTTGCGGTTCCCCCTACATCTATTTTTCAATGCTATATCGTCTTAAAAACTTGCCATCTTTAAATTCAAGATAGTAGTAACTATAACGATTTTCATCATCAATATATGTAACTTCCCATAATGGTATATTGTTTTCAACGCCTAATTTTGCTTTTAAGATTTCTTTCGGTTTGCTTTTTGATTCTTTACTTCCATCGTCGACCTGTTCAACCGTTCTTTGTATAGCTTCTTTTTCAGAAATACCTTCGCTCTTTTTTCTTATTATAGTATCTCCTTTTTTCTCAGGCACCCAAACAATGATTTGTTCTCCTTTTTCATCTGTACCTTGTACGACGGTATATGAAGATTTTCCATTAAAATAATCAACAGATTTTACTTTTGTAAGTTTTGCCTTTTCTTTTGCAATTTCTACAACCTTTGATTCTTTTGGAATTTTATTTTCCATCGCTTTATTATAAACATATGCCCCATATATTCCACTAGCAACGATAACGATAATGATTGCAAAGATCCACTTTTTCATTGTATCACTACGTTCTGTAAATCGTAAATACAGCTGTTTCTTTGTCTTTTTCGTCTAATGCTAATCCGAACATGAGGTCTTGCTCTTTTAACGTACGATTCAAGCTATCAACAATTTTATACAAATCAGACGAATATTTAATACGCGTCGTTGATAGTGCTTCAATTTTCTTCTCCATGAAAAAACTCCTCCGTTACACAAAAATTTCTAATTATAGAAGAACGCAATGCGGTTACAATAAGAGTACATTCTTTACAACCCCTGCTTCATCACCCATCTATTATAGCAGGACATGTACAGCAAAAAAAGGTTTCAAATCGAAAAGCAATACATTTTGTATACAAGAAGTAAGAAAAATAAAATTCCTCCTACCCACATTTTTTACGCCTGAAGTTTAAATGTACTTCAGGCGTATTTTTCTTCCAATTTTTATTTATTTGGCCGTTCTTCTAATTGCTCTAACAATTCTTCTAACGGTCCTTCATAGAGCGGGACAGTCGGGATTGATTGTAAGAATCGTTTTCCATAGGAAGAGCTTGTCAAGCGACGATCTAACACAAATACCGTTCCCGTATCTGTATTTGTTCTAATAAGACGACCAAATCCTTGTTTGAAACGTAATATCGCTTGCGGGAGCGCTAACTTATCGAATACGTCTTCTCCTTGATTTTTTAACCACTCACCTTTCGCTTCCATCATCGGCTGATGAGGAGGTGTGAATGGGAGACGGACAATAACAAGACAACTCAAGGCATCTCCTGGAATATCTATCCCTTCCCAAAAACTGCTTGTTCCTAATAAAACCGATTTGTCGAACTCCTGAAATTTACGAATTAAGCGACTTCGACTTCTATTATTCACACTTTGTGTTAGCAATAAATATCCTTCTAATGCATCATCATTTTTCAAATGCGTATACGCTTCTTTTAACATTTCATACGAAGTGAATAAAACGAGCATTCTACCTTTTGTAGTCTTCGCTATTTTTGCAATATGTTCCGATACGGATTCAATATAGTCCTCATTACTAACTTGCTTAATAAAAGGTACATCCGTTGAAACCATTAATTTCATTTGTTCTTCAAAATGAAACGGCGACGGAACCTTTAATGTATTTGGAGCAAAGTCATGTAAGCCTAGCTCCTCTTTTATATAGTCGAATGTATCGTTAACTGTTAGCGTTGCTGATGTGAAAATAACACTCTTTTTTTGCGTTAAAAATTCATCAGCAAATCTTTCACCAATATGAACAGGCTGCGCATATAAAACTGTTGAATGAATCGTCCCCTTCGTTTCGGTCTCCATCCATGTCACGTATGAATTTTTTTCTAATATGAGTAATTGTAAAGCTTGTGCCATCTTTCTCAACAACTCAATTAGATGCATAAATTCACCTGTAACAACATGCATCTCCCACTCTAATTTACTTTGCAGTATATCAACTTGTTTCTCAAGTGTAGTCACTAATTTTCTTAACTCATATACAAAACGATTTGTTAATTCAGTAATACTATCCCATAACTTACCGTGCTCCACTTCCGTGTTATATCGATAAACGAGCGGCATATTACTCGCTCCTTGTTCTTGCTTTGTTTGTTTAAATATGAAAGCACGTAACATTTGGAATAGTTCATCAGCATCAAACTTCAGTTCCTTCAAACTATGACTCATCATACGAAAAATCGAACGAGAGGCTTGCTCTGATCTTTTCATCATTGTATATACTTTGGACAGCACATCATCTGTTTCTAGCGTACCAAGACGAGATAAAACTAATTGAAAATACATACATGAGAACTGTTCACCTAATGTTCTACTAGCCGCTTCTTCAATATGATGAGCTTCATCAAAAATAATATGTTCACATGAAGCAAACAGTGGCTCTTCACTTGAAAAATCTTGAAATAATAACGCATGATTTGTAATAACAATATCTGCAAATAATGCTTTATTCTTCGCTCGCTGATAAAAACAACGACTAAACCAGTTACTTTGCATTCCGCCCGGGCTATATGCATCACTGCAAATACGATTCCACAGCAACTTTCCGCCCTCAGGAATATTTAATTCATCACGATCGCCAGTTTCAGTTTGCAGTAACCACACTAAAATTTTCGCCTTCGTAAGCGCCATATCATAATTTTTCTCTTCTTCTTGCAAAGCATATTCAAATTTATGTAAACAAAGATAGTGCTTTCTTCCTTTCAGAAGAGCCACCTCAAATGAAAATGGCATTATTTTTTGTAATAACGGAATTTCTTTTTCAAGTATTTGCTGTTGCAGTTGTACAGTTTGTGTACTTATAATGACAGGTTCTTCTTTTTTCCTTGCAAAATAAATACTTGGAAGTAAATATGCAAGAGTCTTCCCCGTACCTGTTCCGGCCTCAATAAGTGAAAACCTGGAGTCTCTTAAAGCTGTGTATATTTCCTTCATCATAAGCTGTTGGCTTTCTCTTTTTTCAAACTTTGGCATGTTCAATTCAAGTTTATCCATTGTCTTATGTAAGAAAGCATCAAATTTAGATGAGCATGTTTCACTTAGACTTAAGGAATAATTCCGCTTTCGAAGTGCAATATTTCGATACACTTCATACCCCTCTGCCTCTTCTTTACCATGCATCATTTTCTTTAAAATATTTTCAGAAAGCACATCAGCTATATCACTTTGGAAAACATCACTTAATTCATAAAGCGATTGTAATGTGACAAGTGGTAAATTTTCAATTTCATTTAAAAATTGTAAAAACAACTCCGCTGTTGCAAGAGCATCACTATCCGCACGATGCGGTTGATCGTGCTCTAATTCATGTTTCTTGGCTAGATCACGTAATTTATAACTATCGGCTGTCGGCAAAAGAATTTGCGCCAATTCAACTGTATCGATTTTAGGACAATGTACTTCTGTATATCCAGCCTGCCTTAATTCTTCATTTAAAAAATTCCAATCAAAGTGAACATTATGCGCAACGAAAGCCGCACCTTGTAATAGCTCAACAATCATCGGGGCTACATCTCGGAATAACGGGGCTTGTTTTACTAGATCTTCATCAATCCCTGTTAATTCTGTAATAAATAGGGGAATCTCTCTCTTCGGGTTAACAAAAGATGAAAAAATTTCTAATATCTCTCCATCTTCTACTACAACAGCTGCAATTTGGGTGATTTTATCCTTCCCATCTTTCCAGGAGTTCCCTGTCGTCTCTAAATCAACAACGACATAACGCTTACTCATATATGTAACACCTCAATTTCTTACCTTTCAAACAACAAAATTCATATATTGTTACTATACCACGTTTTATCTCATCTTAATGAAAAGATACAGAAAAAAGCTATCTCCTTAATAGAGATAGCTTTCCTACTTATAATATCGTGCTAGCTTTTTCAGCACCTAACATTTCAATAATTTGATTATGATCGTCTAGTACTGCAATTTTCGGTTCTTGTTTATGAACATTTTCTTCTGCCACTAAACCATAGCAAATAATAATAACTTTATCACCTGGTTGTACAAGCCTTGCAGCTGCACCGTTTAAACAAACAACGCCGCTACCGCGTTCTCCTTTAATAACATATGTCTCTAATCGAGCTCCATTGTTATTATTTACAATTTGTACTTTTTCATTTTCTATAATATTTACCGCATCCATTAAATCTTCATCAATTGTAATACTACCTACATAATTTAAATTTGCTTCCGTTACAGTTGCGCGATGTAACTTTGCTCTCATCATTGTGCGAAACATAGCTGCTCCCCCTATTTCCCCATTAATGTTATATTGTCAATTAATCGTACATTTTCAAACTTAACTGCAATTGCTAAAATGATTCGTCCTTCAATTTTATCTATTGCTGTCAATGAAGGATATGCATATAAATCAGCATAATCTACAGTGCCTTTCGTATACTTCTCAATATGCTCTTTCACAAGATTCATAATGATTTCTGGATTGTGTTCGCCTGCCTCAATTCGTTCCTTCGCTATACATAGACTGCGGTATAAATGAGAAGCCTCTTCACGTTCTTCTTGTGATAAATACACATTACGAGAACTTTTCGCTAATCCATTCTCTTCCCTTACAATATCAACTGGCACGATCGTAACTGGAATATTAAAATCAGTTACAAACCCTTCAATTACAGCAACTTGCTGTGCATCTTTCATACCGAAATAAGCACGAGTTGGCGTTGTAATATTAAATAGTTTCATTAGTACAGTAGCAACACCAGCAAAATGACCAGGTCTTTGTTTGCCGCATAATACGTCCGTACGTTTCACAACCTCTACTGTTGTTGTTTGTTCTGCTGGATACATCTCTTCTACACTCGGATAAAATAAATAGTCAACACCATTTTCTTTCGCTACACTTTCGTCTCTATCAATATCACGAGGGTATCGATCTAAATCTTCATTTGGTCCAAATTGCAATGGATTTACAAATACACTTAAAACTACAATTTCATTTTCTCCTCTTGCCTTACGTAATAAAGTAGCATGCCCTTCATGTAAATACCCCATCGTTGGAACAAAGCCAATACTTTTTCCACTTGCACGAAGTTCGCTCGTAATTTGCTGCATCTCTTGCACTTTTGTTATGATTTTCATTATTGTTTTCCCCCGTATAACGCTAAGCATTCTTCCTCTTTCATTGTGAACGAATGTTTTTCTTCAGGAAATTGCCCTGTCTTTACTTCAGCAACGTATTGCGAAATCCCTCGCACAATCTCCTCTTGAACAGACGTATATTGCTTCACAAATTTCGGAACACGTTTTACGCCATACGAGATAAGATCGTGATAAACAAGTACTTGCCCATCTACTTTCCGTCCTGCTCCAATTCCGATTGTAGGAATTGTTAATTGCTCTGAAATAAGTTCTGCTAACTGCATTGGCACACACTCTAACACAAGCGCTATCGCACCAGCTTCCTCACATTTCTTTGCATCTTCTATTAATTTCTTTGCACTTTCAGCATCTTTTCCTTGTACTTTATACCCACCTAGAACTCCTACAGATTGAGGAGTTAAACCTAAATGTGCCACGACAGGGATTCCCGCATTCGTTAAGTAGTGAATAGTCGATATAACTTCTCCAGCACCTTCTACTTTTAATGCATGTGCCCCGCTCTCTTGAACGATGCGGCGTGCATTAATCATCGTATCTTGCAATGATACGTGATAAGACATAAAAGGCATATCAGTTACAATAAACGTCTCTTTCGCTCCGCGGTGTACAGCTTTCGTATGATGGATCATATCCTCTACTGTTACTGGAACCGTTGAATCATATCCAAGTACAACCATCCCAAGAGAATCCCCAACTAAAATCATATCAACTTCAGCCTCTTCTGCTAATTTAGCAGATGGATAATCATACGCCGTTAGCATTGTAATCGGCTCACCTTGCTCTTTCATTTTCAAAAAATCTGTTTTTGTTTTCAAAAACTACTCCTCCTTTATGCAGGAGAGAGGAGATGGCCGAAATCATATAAAAAACCCCTCTGGCCATAAAAGGGCAGAAGGGTTGTGTGTTAGTCGGCATTATTCATCCCTCTGTCCCAGTCCGTTATTGGATCAAGGCAGAATCCAAATTATTATTTTTTCATACTGCTTTAAATAATGGTGCAGTTCGCTTTGATACTGCCCATATTCGAACTAATTATAGCAAACTAAGAAAAGGAATTGCTACACTTTTTCGAAAAAATAATTTTCTACTTTCATTACGATATGTGAAATTTACAAATGTCCGATAAGTAAAAGAAGTTCCAATTTGGAACTTCTTTTACTTAATTTCTATATCAGCAGAATGAATGTGATGCACTTGTCCTTGATGATCCTCAAGTACCAATACACCATCGTCCGTAATCCCTTTTGCTATCCCAGTAATCGTTTCCTTCATCGTTCGAGCTGTAATTTCTTTTCCGATACTCACTGCGTAACTTTCCCAAAGAATTTTAATAACAGAGAAGCCATTTCTTAAATACTCTTCATACAATTTCTCTAGTTGTAAGAAAATTTGTTGCATAACTTCCGCACGAACAATCGGCTTACCCGACTCAATTGCTAACGAAGTTGCAATTTGCTGAATTTCCTCATCAAAATGTTCTTGTTTCTGATTTGCATTAATGCCAATCCCCATAATAATAGCATTAATTTTATCCGGATCAGCTTGCATTTCCGTTAGTATACCGACAGCTTTTTTCCCTTGAATTAATATGTCATTGGGCCATTTTATACCTACATTTACACCGGTACATTTTTCAATGGCTTGCGCTACGCTAACAGCTGCTAATAAAGTAAGCTGTGGTGCATGATGAACTGGAATAGATGGACGCAAAATAATACTCATCCAAATCCCTGTGCCTTTTGGAGAATACCATTTTCTACTTAAACGTCCTCTACCTGCTGTTTGTTCTTCTGCAACGACAATTGTTCCCTCTTCTGCTCCTTCATAAGCAAGTCTTGCTGCAATATGCTGAGTAGATTCAACTGATTCTTCAAAATAAACCGTTCTACCGATACGCTCTGTTTGTAATCCTAATTGAATCTCATTAGCAGTTACCTTATCAGGTTTACTAGCAATCCGATAACCTAAGCGGCGTACAGCTTCCAGTTCATACCCTTCATTACGAAGATCCTCCATATGCTTCCATACAGCGGTTCTCGAACAACCAAGTTTATCACTTAGCGTTTGACCAGATACAAATTCACCATCTGCTTCAGAAAAAACTTGCAATAACTGCTTTCTTATAGTAGATTGCATCTTTGTAGCCACTCCCTTACATTCTCATTCTCATTAGCTAAGTTTCCTTCTACGATAGATTCTTCAATTTTTTGAAGCATTTCTGCAACCCAAGGGCCTGGCTTTTTATCTGCCCAAATTAATAAATCATTTCCCGTCACATTCATTTCTTGGCGACTCTTTATAGGTAATGACTCAAATAATGTTTCCACTTGTTTAACAGACGAGCTACCATAACTTTCTATTATCGCTTCATATACTCTCTCCGCCATTACTGCGATGTGAATCCCAGTTTTATAAAGAAAGACTGCATTCCATTCCGCCTTATTTCTAAAACGGATTGCTAATAGAACTGCTACAATATCTTTAATTTTTTTATTTGAAAACTTCCATTGTCGTAAAAAGACAGAAGGATGTTCTTCCCCAATACAATATAAGAAAAATGCCCATGCCTCAACGTCTGTTTCGAAAGAATCCCATTTATATTGCGTAGCTTTTAATAATTTCTCTTCTGACATTTGTAAATATGGGAGATGAGAAAATAACTTCGTTTCTACTAACTCGTGAAGCCCCTTCGCACAATATGTACCAGTCAACAATTTTTCAAATTCTACTGTAATTCTTTCAATTGCAATATGTTCGAGCAAATGCCCATACGTTTCAATTGCTTGTTTCGTCTTTGTTTCCAAAGCAAAGCCTAACGTACTAACGAATCGAATACCACGCATCATTCGCAGTGCATCTTCTTGAAAACGGTCTGCAGCATTTCCAACTGTTGCAATTTCTTTCAGTCGAATTGCTTCTTGCCCAGCAAATAAGTCAATCATTTCGCCTTCTTCTGTCATTGCAATTGCATTCATCGTGAAATCACGTCGTTTTAAATCCTCTTCTAATGAACGGACAAATTGAACACTACTAGGTCTCCGAAAATCTTCATATTCGCTCTCTGTTCGAAAAGTTGTTACCTCATACGGTTCACCATCTTCTACAACAATTACAGTTCCATGCTCAAGACCAACCGGAACATGTCTGGGGAAAATAGCCATTACTTCTTCTGGTAAAGCTGATGTTGCAATATCGATATCTCCAATCGGTCTATCGATAATGAGATCGCGTACACTTCCACCAACGAAGTAAGCCTCATGTCCTTGCTGTTTTAGCGCTTCAATAATTGAACTAGCTTTTTTAAATCTTTCCATTCTTGTCATCCCTTAGTATGTCATAATAAATTGCCTCGTACTGTGAAACGATTTTTTCTGAACGAAACTGCTCATATACAGATTTCATTGCTCGCTCTCCCATATTACGGTGAAGCTCTTCATTTTCTAGTAGTTGAATTGCTTGCTTAGCTATGCCGTCTGTATCTCCAACTTCACATATGTATCCTGTTTCACCATGTTGAATGACCTCTGGAATACCTCCAACCCGCGTTCCGATACAAGGTACACCACACGCCATTGCTTCTAATAAAACAAGACCAAAGCTTTCCTTTTCTGATAAAAGTAACATTAAATCGCTCATCGCAAGAAGCTCTGCAACATTATCTTGCTTTCCTAGGAATAAGACACGATCTTCAATCTGTAAATTTTTCACTAACTGTAAAATCGTACAGAATTCTGGTCCATCCCCAACAAGAAGCAACTTTGCATCCACTTCCTTAACAATTTTAGCGAATGAATGAACAACATCCTGTACTCGCTTAACTTTTCGGAAGTTTGAAATGTGAATTAGTACTTTTTCAGTTTCCTGTATACCATATTCCTTTTTTAACTGATACATATCACGCTTAAAATATACGCGTTCATCAATAAAATTGTATACGGTCTGAATCTCTTTATCTGGTTTTACAACCTCATGCGTTTCTTCGATTAGCGAATGCGATACCGCGGTAACAACATCAGATTGTTCAATACCAAATCGAATTAAATTATTTAACGAAGGGTCGGAACCTAACACAGTAATATCTGTTCCATGTAAGGTTGTAACAATTTTAATACGCTCCCCAATCATTTGTTTTGCTAAATATGCACAAATAGCATGTGGGATTGCATAATGCACATGTAAAATATCAAGATTTTCTCTTTGAGCAACCTCGGCCATTTTACTTGCTAATGCTAAATCGTAAGGTGGATATTGAAATACCGAATATTGATTTACTGTTACTTCATGAAAATAAATGTTTGGATACACTTTATTCAACCGAAATGGTACACCCGATGTAATAAAGTGTATTTCATGCCCACGTTCCGCCAATTGTTTTCCTAATTCCGTTCCAACAACCCCAGAACCACCTACAGAAGGATAACATGTAATACCTATTTTCAATTTCATTTACATCCCCCTATTAAATCAGCATGTAATAAAAGCGGCTTCTTACTCATAAACCCTTCGGCATACTTCACTCCAACTTCTTTCCCAAACATCTTCTCGCGAGCGATTACAGTTTCAACGTATCCGTCAGTTAATGGCGTCTTAACACCATCACTCCCTGTTGAAAACTGACTTTCATACGCTTCTAACGCTTCGACCTTTTTAGAAAGGTACTCACTTATATCTATACAAAAATTCGGCTTATGAAAACCATTAATCATATAATTATAAAAAGACTCTACACGATGCGGTGGAAGTTCAGGCATATATTTACGAATTCCTGCTGAAAAGATAGCTTCTTCCACAAGTTTCGCACAATTCGCATGGTCTGGATGACGATCTTCATAATATGGTGCAAAAATTAGCGTTGGTTTATATGTACGAATAACCTTTACAATTTCACGTATATATTCTTCTTTCATATACAAACCACGGTCTGGCATCGCCAAATTAATTCTCGTATTTACTCCCATAATACGAGCTGCAGCCTGCGCTTCTTCTTTCCTCAGTTCTACCGTTCCATTTGAAGAAAGGTCAGCTTCTGTTAAATCGCAAATGCCTACTTCATATCCTTGCTTCGTATATTTTGCAATAGTACCTGCCATGCCGATTTCAACATCATCGGCATGAGCACCAAACGCTAATATATGTAATCCACTCATAATTGTTCCCCTCATTTTCTTAACTTTCGGTAATCTAAATCTCCTCGCTCTAATGCATGCATTAACATTTCAGCACTTGCCATATTCGTTGCTAATGGAATAGCATATACATCACATAAACGAAGTAGCGCATTGACATCCGGTTCATGCGGCTGCGCTGTTAGTGGATCCCGAAAAAAAATCACCATATCCATATCATTTTTTGCAATCATTGCACCAATTTCTTGATCGCCACCAAGAGGACCAGATTGATATCTTGTTACAACTAAACCAGTTGCCTCCATAATACGAAGTCCTGTCGTTCCTGTTGCAAAAAGTTCATGTTTTTCAAAAATTGGTTTATATGCGTATGCAAACGAAACCATATCATTTTTCTTTTGGTCATGTGCGATTAAGGCAATTTTCATCCGTTGTCTCCCCTTTAGTCGATAATATTTTCTAAACCGTACACAAGATGATCAAGGTTCATTACTGTTTCAATTGATAGTTTTACACCTGACATAAATGATGCACGATTGAATGAATCATGACGAACTGTTAACATTTGTCCATCTCCGCCAAATAACACTTCTTGATGCGCAATAAGTCCTGGTAAACGTACGCTATGAATATGAATACCGTCCACATTTGCACCACGTGCACCTTCTAGTTGTTCGATTTCATTAGGATGGCCTTGCTGCTTTGGCTCGCGGTTTTGACGAATTAATTCTACTGTTTTTACAGCAGTACCAGATGGCGCATCTAACTTTTGATCGTGATGCAACTCAATCACTTCCACATCTTGGAAGTACTTCGCTGCCATTTGAGAGAATTTCATCATAAGTACTGCACCAATCGCAAAGTTTGGAGCAATTATCGTTCCTACTTCTTTTTCTTTTGCAGTTTCCGTTAAATGTTTAAGCTCTTCTTCTGTAAATCCTGTCGTACCAATAACAGAACGTAGTCCACGCTCAACTGCAAGTGTAACGTGTTGTTTCCCAACTTCTGGCGTTGTTAAATCTAACAACACATCTGCTTCTACTTCATCTAAACAAGTATGTAAATCGGCGTAAATCGGCGCATCTAACGCAGGCATTCCTGGTAAATCAGAGATTTTCTCTCCGCCATGTTTATAGTCAATTGCTGCTACTAAATTGAAATGTTCTGTTCTTTCCATAAGAAGGACTGCTTCATGTCCCATACGTCCTCTTGGTCCGGCGATAATTACTTTAATTTCTTTCATGCTTCTTTCTCTCCCTCATCAATACGTGTCCAGCGATCTTTATCACGTGTATTAAATTTATCCATTACAATGTTATGCGCTGTTTCTAAATCAATATTTAAACTATTTGCCATACAAATCATAACAAATAATACATCTCCAAGCTCTTCTTCAATACTTCGTTCTTTCTCAGTCGTTTTCTTCGGTTTCTCACCATAATAATGATTAACCTCTCTTGCAAGCTCTCCCATTTCTTCAGTTAAACGGGCCACCATTGCAAGCGGACTAAAATAACCTTCTTTAAATTGACCAATATATGCATCTACTTCTTTCTGCATATCTTTCATCGTTTTTGTTTCCATACTATTCACCTCTAATCCTTCCTCTTTCATGTTAGCCAATTCATCGCGATTTGACAAATATTATTCTCTCATATCACTATTTACGACCCTTTTTTGGATAGACTATAATAAAGTGAAACTTCTTTTGCGTGCTTTTTCGCAAAAGATTAGCCCGAACCAATCGGCCTCTTACGACGTTTACTATTTTTACTAGCAGCTAGAAATAACTTATTATGTTTTACCGTTTAAGCGGAGCAATGCAAATCCATACATAATTAGGGGGATTTCTATATGACAGCAAACTTAAAGATTCGAAATATCATTTTCATTTTAATCGGTTCCGCTATTTTTTCTTTCGGTATTGTGAATATCAATATTGAAAATCACCTAGCAGAAGGTGGATTTACCGGCATTACACTATTATTATATTTTCTATTTTCTTTTGACCCTTCTTATACAAACTTGATTTTAAATATCCCTATATTTTTCATCGGTTGGAAGTTGCTCGGACGAACGACGTTTTTCTACACATTAATAGGTACATTTAGCGTGTCTTTATTCCTATGGATTTTCCAGCGCTACGAAGTACTCAACTTACATTTAAACTTGCAAAATGATATGACACTTGCTGCTTTATTCGCCGGGGCATTTATCGGTATCGGCCTTGGAATTATATTTAAATATGGTGGGACTACTGGCGGTGTTGATATTATCGCAAGGCTAGCTCACAAATATGTTGGCTGGAGTATGGGAAAAACGATGTTTATGTTTGATGCAGTCGTTATTGTCATCTCTATTCTTACATATTTATCATACCGTGAAGGTATGTATACGTTAGTTGCTGTTTTCATCGGGGCTAAGGTCATTGATTTTATGCAAGAAGGAGCCTATGCAGCAAAAGGAGCAACTATTATTTCTGATAAGAACGATGAAATTGCTGCAAAAATTTTATCAGAAATGGAGCGCGGGGCAACCTTTTTAAAAGCTGTTGGATCCTATACAAAAGTTGAACGAAATGTACTATATTGTGTTGTAGCTAAAAATGAAATCGTGAAATTAAAAAATATCATTACTTCTGTAGACCCTCACGCGTTTGTTGCTGTGAGCGATGTACACGATGTCGTCGGCGAAGGATTTACATTAGATGAAAATAAAAACCCGTTACATAATTAAACATAACTAGAAAAGCCACATGGCTTTTCTAGTTTTTTATTGCTATATATTGCTTCAGCTTCTCTAAATCCTCGTAAATTAACTCCAATAAACTACGATTATAAAAAATTGAAGCCGGATGAAAGGTAGGAAAAATTTTATATTCTTTTTCAGTCCATATAAACTCTGCATGATCTATATCTTTTAGTTTTTGAATCGGCTGCTTTAATAGTTGCCCATGAATATCCGTAATCTTTTTATTCTTTCCGGCTAAACGTTTTAACGCAACATTACCAAGTGTAACGATAACTGGCGGATCCATATGTGCCAATTCAAAATCTAACAACGGAGCGTGTGCAAGTATTTCGCCTTGATTCGGTGTTCTATTATACTTTTTCTGTATTAATTCGCCATTTCGCTCTCTTTTCTCGCGCCACTTAAACGGTCTACTTCGAACTGCACTCGTAATGTACACTTCTTCCCTTTTGATGTGAATACGTTCTAAAAACTCCATTAAATGTTTTCCGGCTTTTCCGCTAAACGGTATGCCATTATAAATTTCTGTTTCACCAGGTGCTTCTCCAACAATCATTAATTTCGGGTTTTCAGGGCCTTGTCCACTTAAAAAACCTTCTAATTGATACGAAACGCTACGCTCCTTCACTTGTTTTACCAAATGATCTGGATATATTATTTCTGTCACCTTCTTTCACCACTACACACTTATATTTATTATTACT
Source organism: Bacillus sp. H1a (assembly GCF_000633475.1). NCBI lineage: Bacteria > Bacillati > Bacillota > Bacilli > Caryophanales > Bacillaceae > Bacillus > Bacillus sp. H1a. The sequence goes on from NZ_AYMH01000003.1 coordinate 82,496, forward strand.
AGTTCTAGACCTCTCATTATCTCTATTATTTCCATTTATAGCGTATTATAAGATTCAATCCACAAAACAAAAAAAGACTATCAAAATTGATAGTCTTTAATCGTCGCTACGCTGCATACCAGTATAAATTAATACGAGACGTAATAATTCAAATACTGCCACAGCAGCTGCCGCTACATATGTTAATGCTGCCGCATTTAATACTTTACGAGCTTGACCGTATTCATCTGTCGATACGATACCTAGTGCTTCAATTTGTTGCATTGCGCGTTTTGATGCATCAAACTCAACTGGTAATGTAACAAGTTGGAAAATCACACCTGCTGCCATTAAAATAATTCCTAGTAACAATAAACCAGACATTTGTGCAAATACACCGATTAGGACGAAAATCCAAGACATATTTGAACCAAAATTAGCAACTGGCACTAACGAATGGCGTACACGCATGAAGTTATAATCTTTCGCATCTTGAATTGCGTGTCCTACTTCGTGTGCTGCTACTGCTGTACCAGCAACTGAATGTCCATAATAGTTATCTGTTGATAATCGAACTGTCTTTGCAGTTGGATCGTAATGATCTGATAAATGACCTGGCGTTTCTTCTACAGCTACATTATACAATCCATTTTCATCTAAAATTTTCCGAGCCACTTCCGCTCCTGTCATACCTGATGTTGAATAAACTTGTGAATACTTGCTATAGGCACTACGTACTTTTGACTGTGCATACAACGGTATGATCAAAATGATCGCGAAGTAAATTAAATAAAACATCATAAACCTCCATTGAAGTTTTAATTATAGTACTTCTCATTCTATTTTTTTCTTCCATCATTGTCAATAAATAAACCTTACAATCCGGATCTTTATTTATACGCATTATCTATTTTTAGAATGCAAGTTACTTTTCCGCTTCTCTCTTTCCCCTTTATATTTTCTCCATCCAACATACGTTAAAGTAAATAAAATAAGTCCCCCAGTAATTGTCATAAACCAAATGAGAGAGGGAGCAATCTCATCTTTTTTTACTGTATGAAATATTTTTTGTAAATCACCTTTAATAATTCCTAGTTGCATTTGTCCACCTTTCGTTTTTAACATAACGTTACGAAATTCATCCAAATAAGATAAATGCGCGTTTACCCGCTGCGCTTCGTTATCTGGCAGGGCAATCATTAAACTCGGATAAATAATATTAAATTCATTTAAAAACGTATTTAGCGCCTGTTGGAACTGTCCATCATCCTCTTTTTTCATCGCTTTTTCCACTTGAGAAAAGGCATCCATTATCTTTCTTTCTCTTTCCATCCAAAGTGGCTGATATTTCGATACTTGTGCATCAACTGCAAGTTGTAATGCTAACATATTATCAATTTTGATCTGCTTTCCTACAACATTTTCCTCCGAGAGAGATTGAATCGCCTTGTCATACGCTAAAGAGATCACTCTAAATTGATCTGGGTTTATTGGTTTGCTTTTTTCATTTCCCTTTAATACAAACTGTTCCGAAAAACGTTTCAATACTTGTATTGCTTTTTCATCTTCATTCCGCTTAACTAACTGCAAAGAATCATCTAACAATCCAGTTAGTTCACTCCACTCCTCAGCATATATACGTACTGGAAACATTAAAATTAGAAATGCTATTAGTCCAATTAATGTTCTCTTCATCCCGGTCCCCCCTATAACTACTAGTACAAAATATGTAGAGTTGGACAAGAATAGAACAGAACAAAACCGAAAAATATATTATCTCTATGGAAACAAAAAAAATTCTCTTTAAACAGAGAATTTTTTCTTTGAAATCCTTTTCTTTTTCACTAAATATTTATACACACCGTAGCAAAGTATGCTACCAGTTAAAATCAATAATAAAATAACACATGCAGCATACATAAAGAATTCTTCTGGTAGCATTAAAATAATCGGATCTGTTTCAATATCAAACATCCAATAATCATTGCTAAATAAAAGCTTATGAAATAATACGAAACTCTTTTCAAAATTAATGGCAATTGGTAACGTAAGAGCTATCGGAAAAATAATTGTAAGAATCGATCCGTGAAGTAAAAACTTTTCTTTTTTCTTTTTTAATAAATACGCTCCTCCTAATACAGCAATTACAATCGTTCCATACATTATATATTGAATCTTTACTAAAATGTTTTTAACATCTACAAAATGAATTCGTCCATTTGTAGACATATCTAATGTCGGCAATTGTAATGCCCCTTCATAAAACGGAGATAAATATGTAATAAGCACATCATAGTTTCTCTTAATTTCATCCTTTGTCATATCCGCTAAATCTGGAATGTTTAAAAAATCAATTTCAAAATAATATAGCCACTTTCCATATACCACTGCCATTGTCGCGAGAGCGAAAATAGAAAATGCTATGCTATATGAAACAACTAAAGTGATCATCCGATCCAATATTTTTATACCAATCTTATTTTCCTTCATTTTCTCCCCCTAGATTTTAACATCATAAAGAAAACTGTTTTCGATGCTCACGTAAGCAATAATAATATGTAATACATAGTACAGCAATACTTAACCAAAACGTAAAATAGCCTATCTCCTCTACAAACAAATGCATAATTCCATATCTCGGCATTTGCCAAAATAAATAATCGATTGCATCATTATGTAACGTCCATATCCCAGCTACAACGAAATGCCATTTTTTTATCCGATAAAACGGAGCGTATAGTACTCCCTGCACAGCCATTGCAAAATGAGAAAGCATTAACATGTAGCCCATAATACCAATAGGACCTTTTACATAAATCATAATTCCATTTACAACAACAGCCCATATACCATATTTTATTAAAGAAACAATCGCCAACGCCTCTATTAATCCCCAGTTTTTCTTTTTCAAAAAGGCAATTAAAACAAATACAAAAAAGAGACTTGCCATCGGGCTATCTGGCACAAACGGCCAAAATATTAGAGACGTTTCTTTTAATTGATTTCCATACCATATAAACCCGTAAATTGTGCCTAATATGTTAACAATCAATAAAAATAATAACACTGAGCGCTGTCTTAACATTGCATACACGTAAACCAATCTGTATGTCCAACACCTTTCAAGCAAAGTAATTCATTCACTAAATCCTACTCTATTATAACAAACTTCCTCTAACTAAATAGAAAAGCTGACTACAAAATTTGCAGTCAGCTTTTCTATTATTTTTTATTATACTTTGCAACGAATTCCGAAAGCTTTTTCACCTCTTCATCCGTTCCTTTAAATACACCTTTAGGCATTGCACCTTTACCATCTTTCGCAATTTTAGCGATTTCTTCTGGTTTTAAAGTTAAGTTTTGTAGAGCCGGTGCTGCTGCACCACCTTGTAAATTGTCACCATGACATGTTAAACAAGTATTTTTTTGCATTAATTTGTAGCCGTCATCATTTTTATCAACTTGTGTTGTTTTTACAATTGCACCTTGTTTTTTAGCAGCTTCCCAGTCGTGGTGTGCTACAGATTCCCAAGTTAAAAAGATAATCGACGCAATCGCCAAAAGCATAAATCCAGTTGCTACAGGACGCTTCAATGGGCGTCTTTCTGGACCTCGATCAAGAAATGGAGCTAACAGTAGTGCTCCAAACGCAATCCCTGGCATAATAAATGCTCCAATTACAGTAAATGAACCTGAAGCATAAGAATACTTTAATAACTGATACAAAAATAAGAAATACCAATCTGGAAGTGGTATATATCCTGCATCTGTTGGATCCGCCATTCTCTCAAGCGGTGACGGATGTGCCACTGTTAAACATAAATAACCGATTAAAAAAACTGCACCAACCATCCATTCTTTTAACAAGAAATTCGGCCAAAATGCTTCTGTTTTTCCTGGGTATTCAGAATAGTCTTTTGGAATATTTGGTTTCCGAGCTACTGGTACCCGAGAATCTCCTACAAACTTCATCCCTTTGCCGCGATGCATAATCTCCCTCCTTTAGTTCTTTCCCCTTTAATTTAGCAATCTCTTATAGCGGACCGGAAATACCTTGTTTGCGAATCATGATGAAGTGGAAGGCCATTAAACCTAGAAGTGCTGCTGGTAAGAAGAAGACGTGAATAGCAAAGAAGCGAGTTAATGTTTGAGCGCCAACAATTTCGGAATGACCAGCGAGTAATGTTTTAATATAAGGACCAATGAGCGGCGTTTGCTCTGCAATTTGAATCCCTACTTTCGTAGCAAATAACGCTTTCATATCCCACGGTAATAAATATCCGGTAAAGCCAAGACCTAACATAACAAAGAAAATAAGAACACCAACAATCCAGTTTAACTCACGAGGCTTTTTATACGCACCTTGGAAGAAAACTCTGAGTGTATGTAAAAACATCATTACAATTACGAGACTAGCACCCCAGTGGTGCATACCACGAACAATTTGCCCGTAAGCAACTTCATTTTGTAAATAGTAAACCGATTCCCAAGCATTTTTAATATCCGGCACATAATACATCGTCAAAAACATTCCAGATAAAATTTGAATTACAGTAACGAAAAAGGTAAGTCCTCCAAAGCAATAGACGAATGCAGAAAAGTGATGTGCCGGGTTTACATGTTCAGGTACTTCATGATCAGCGATATCGCGCCATATTGGTGTAATATCTAATCGTTCATCTACCCAATCATAAATTTTATTTAGCATCTACTTTCCACCCCCTCTTGGCTTCGCTTTTCCTAAATACAGCGTTCCATCTTTCACTTTAGACTCGTACACATCAAGCGGAGCAAGGGGCGGTGTGCCTTTAATGTTAATCCCATCTTTTGTATAACGCCCCCCGTGACACGGGCAAAAGAATTGATTCGGATGTGCTTTGTCCGAATTCCAGTTAACTGTACATCCTAAATGTTTACATACTGGAGAGAACGCAACAATGTCTCCGCTTTCATCTTTATGAACCCAAGCTGATTTTGGCTCTTCAGACTTGTACCAACCATCAACCTGCTTCACCTTAAAGTCGAAACGCTTCGGCTCTGTTGTAATATCCTTTACTTGTGCAACAGCAACCATATCCGTTCCTGCTTCTTTTCTTAACACCGGATCAAGCGCAAATCGCGTCATCGGCATTAAAATACCCGCTGCCATAAAGCCTCCTACCCCTGTAAGTGTGTAATTTAAAAACTGTCTTCTTGACACACGATGTTCTTTCTCGCTCACGAAAATTTCCCCCCTCTATCAGAAATTGTCCCCTCGTGAAAAATAATATAAAAAATAAAAACTAGGACACTATCATGATATAATACCCTCATGCACAGGTCAATATCATACTACTCATAATAATAAGAACTTTCTGTTTATTATTGCTTTCCCCATTTTTCTTCTAACATTACCATTATATTTTTTATATGAGCGTGAATGACTTCTCTCTTCGCTTGATCACTAAATTGTTCTAACGCCAATGAGGGAAACCAAAATAAATCCCCTTGTAACTCTTGCATATCTTCTTTCCATGAAAAATCACTTGTCACATAGGCAATATGCTTAAAACCTTGCCTTTGCAAATGGTCTGTCCATTCTTGCAAACGGTCTTTTTCATTCTTTTGACTTTCTACTAAATACGTAAATGCGGGTAATAAAAGCACTCTTCCTTTATATTCCCTTTCCAACTCCATACTCAAAGCCTCAATAAACTCACCTTGTTCTACAACCATTTTCATTTCTTTTGCTGCCGAAATTGACACAAGTGGTATAATCCCTGTATCTACATACTCCCTTGCTTGCTCAAACTGTTCCACATCTTTTACAATCCATTTCACTTTTCTCCCCTCCTCCACTTAAAATGACAGAACTTTCACTTTATATATATTAAACCATACTAAAAGAGGTAAAAAAAGAAAAACTACCTAATAATAGGTAGTTTTTCTTAAAAGACTCTGAAATTTGTAAAAATTGTATAATCCAAATAAATTCTATAAAGTTTTTAACTCCGCTGTTAACTTGTGAAATGCTTCCTTATCTTGCTTATCCAGCGCTTCATCAATTTGTTTCAAAAGACGCTCTCTTCTAAATGAGAATACACTTTCTTCTAAAAATCGCTCTGCAAGTAAACGATCTTTTTCATTCACTTCAATATGCTTTGGCAAATATGGATTTTCTTCTAACACAGCTACATAATTTGCATTTTGGAACGACGATTTAAAATTAAGTTGAATATAAATATCCTCATCTCGATTCAAACGAATATCATGAAACGACTTTTCTGCATCTGTTGTCATTACATTTTGTTTAAAAAAGTGAAACGGTGTATCTTTCACACAATTTGCTGACATTACTAAGCCACGTGGACAAAATTTTGCATGTTCTACGAAGTGGACTTTATGCATTAATTGATCGTGACTCATTAAATAATTCAAAATCCATACACATTCACGCTGTTTCAGTTGGTAATTATTCAAAAACCATTTGACAAAATCCTTCTTCTCGTTTACAGAAACAGGGGTATTCATAGCGCTTAAGTCCCTCCTCTGTCTTTCTCTTTTCTTTTTAGATTCAAGAAGCGGCATTCAGTTTCCTTCCAACTTATGAAAAATCCTCTAAATTATATAACAATTCTTCAATATGAATTTGTGTCGGGTCTAGTTGTATTAACTGAGTAAATACTTCTTTCGCCTCTTTTCGCATTCCTTCTTCTAACAAGAAATAACCGTACTCTTCCAAGAAATCTGGATGATTCTTAAAAGAAGTATATGCACTTTCATAGTGTTTTAATGCATCAGAATACATTTCTAATTGTTTTTTTGCAAATGCAAGATCCCAAAGTAGCTGTGTATCTGGCTCTCCGCTATCAATAGTTCGCTCTACAACTGCAATTAGCTCTTCATATTTCTCTTGTTCTTTTAAAATATACGCATATTTTAATGTCGCACCTAAATGTCCCGGATCTAGCTCAAGTGCTTTTTGAAGCACTTCTTCTGCCTCCGCTATTTCCCCTAATTTCGCTGCAATATTTGCTAATTCTACATAGAAAGGAACAGAAAGCTCATCTACTTTAATTCCTTCGTGAAGTGTTTCATAGCTTTCTTGAAGCATACCTTCTTTTTCATAGCTTTTCGCTAAATACATGTATAACGATGCGTACTCAGGGTCTAATTCTTTTAATTCTTGCCAAGCACCAATTGCTCTTTGATATTCTTCCCCTTGATATAATGTGAAGGCATATCCAAATAATGAGTGAATATCTTTTTGCTCCTCTAACCCTGCTTCATAATATGAGATTGCCTCTTCCCAGTTCCCAATAGCACTTAAAGTTTCTGCTAGACGAAGTGCAATGACAACACCACCCATTACTTTATGTTCTGCTAGTAACGACTCATAATAAGTGATTGCCTTTTGCTCTTCTCCTTTACTACTATACAATTCTGCTAACCCAAACGTAATAACAGGCTCGTCTGGCATTATTTCTTTCGCTTTTAATAGCTTATGCTCTGCTACATCATCAAAACCTTGCATTTGGAATAAATCCGCAACAAGTAATAGCGATTGAACATATAGATCATCATTTTCTGGAATATCATGAAGCACTTCAATAGCTTCATCTTCTTTATCTAAATCAATATATAACTCTGCTAAAAATAACGTAAATTCACTTTCTTCTGGATATAACAAGCGTAAATCTTCAATAATTGCTAACGCCTCATCCATAAACCCAAGTGTATGATAGTAACGAGCGATATCATACCTCTCTTCATCATTAGCAACTTGTAGTTGTTCTTTTAATAATTGTAATCCTTTTTCTGCTTCACCATTTTCAATATACGAAACAGCTTGTTCAAACTTTTGCATAAACGTCTCCTTTAACTCTAAAAAATATTCTCTTCTGTTCATTTATCATAAGCAACTAGGTGTAAGAACGCAACCTTTAGAATGAGTATGCTTCTTCATACATTTTCTCTTATAGCGCAGCTAATTGTTCAAAAAAGTTCGGATAAGATACAGCGACCGCATCACTATTTTCTATTTTAACTTCTCCAGCTACAATACAGGACGCGATTGCAAGCATCATCCCTATACGATGATCGCCGTGACTATTAACAGTATTTCCTTTTAAATTTTGCTTACCATATATAATCATACCATCTGGCGTAGCTTCAATTTTCGCACCTAATTTCCCTAGTTCATCTACAACTGTATCGATACGATTTGTTTCTTTCACTTTTAACTCTTCAGCATCTTTAATAACAGTAATTCCTTCAGCCTGCGTCGCTAATAAAGCGATTACGGGAATTTCATCAATTAATCTCGGAATAAGAGATCTGCCAATTTCTATTCCTTTTAGCTTCGATGTTTCAATCGTAATATCCCCACATGGTTCAAACTCTTCATTTCTAATATTATCGATAGAAATACGTGCACCCATCTTTGTTAAAACATCTAAAATCCCTGTTCTCGTTGGATTTAAACCGACATTTTTCAATACAAGCTTACTATTTTGGACAATTGCACCAGCTACTAAGAAAAATGCTGCGGAAGAAATATCTCCTGGAACTTTTATTTCTGTCCCTTTAAGTTGTTGTCCACCTTGTAATGATACGGTCCGTTCATTAACCTCTACTGTACAACCGAATGCACGTAACATTCTTTCCGTATGATCACGAGACTGCATAGGCTCTGTTACTGTAGTTACACCTTCTCCTTGCAAACCTGCAAGTAAAACTGCTGATTTCACTTGTGCACTTGCTACCGGTGCATGATAGTGTATACCTTTCACTCTTCCGCCACGAATAGATAAAGGGGTATACTGTCCATTTTCTCTACCATCAATTTGAGCATGCATCTTGCTAAGCGGGTCTGTAACACGTTTCATAGGACGTTTTCCAATTGATTCATCACCAATTATAGTACTATGGAACGGCGTATTAGATAAAATACCAAGCATAAGACGAATAGTCGTACCTGAATTCCCTACATCTACTACTTCTTTTGGCTCTTGTAAATTTTCTAACCCTTTACCATAAATCGTGACATCGTTACCACTCTGTTCAATCTTAACACCTAGTTTTTGAAAACATGCAATTGTACTTAAACAATCTTCTCCTAATAAAAAATTAGATACTCTTGTCGTTCCTTCCGCTATTGCCCCAAACATAACAGCACGGTGTGAAATAGATTTATCTCCTGGAACAACAATTTCTCCATTCAAACTATTTTTTCGTCCTACTAGTTTCAAACTGTATCCTCCTCACATTTTAAATAACTCATATGTATAGCAGTTCTTCTTATACGTCTACCTCTATTGTAACGTTTTCTTTCTGGAACGTGCAAACAACTCCCCTTATTACAGTTCAAATAAAAAAGACTCCTGTAATAGGAGCCTTCACTATTTATTAAGAATACGTTTCCTCTTTCTTCACTTGTTCTTTTACAAGTTCCGTAAGCAATTCAATAATTTCATCATTTTCTTCTTTAAGCCCAACAGTAATACGAATACCATCATGTATACCAAATGCTGCACCAGAACGAACGATATATCCTTTTTTCATTAATCGTTCAAAAGCTTCATTACCAGGTATACCGAGCTTCAAGAAAATAAAATTCGTTTGAGATGGATAATAGAATACGTTATATTCCTTACAAAATGCATAATATTGATTTAACCCTTCGGTATTTTTCTTTACGCACTCTTGTAAAAATTGTTGATCCTCTATTGCAGCTACCGCTACCGCTTGTGCGATAGTTGATGTGTTAAACGGTAGCCTCGCTACCTCTAACTGTCCTATAAGCTTTGCATCACCAATCGCATATCCGATACGAAAAGCAGCTAAACCATACGCTTTTGAGAATGTGCGCAGCACCATAAGATTTTCATACTTTTCAAGAAGAGGCAATGTTTGCGGGTAATCTTCTGCCCCTGCATATTCATAATATGCTTCATCCATAATAACGAGCACTGACTTTGGAACTGATTCTAAAAATGAAAGTAATTTTTGTTTTTCTACATATGTACCTGTCGGATTATTCGGGTTACAAATCCATACAATCTTTGTTTTCTCATCTACTTGCTGTAACATTGCATCTAAATCGTGAATGCCATCTGCAAGTGGTACTTCACGAACTTCCGCTCCTTCAATAACAGCATGGTGATGATATTGCGAGAACGTAGGATTCGCCATGACAACATTCGTTCCATTATGTAGCAAAGCACGACTAATCATTTGAATGACTTCATCTAGCCCACTACCAAATAAAAGTTGTTCCGCTTTTACACCTAAATGCTCTGCTACTTTTTCACGAAGCTCAAAAGCTGCTCCGTCTGGATAGAGAGCATATTGATTCGCTAACGAAGTTAACGCTTCTGTCACACGTGTAGAGCAGCCAAATGGATTTTCATTCGATGCTAACTTCACAATTTTTGATAATCCATATTCTCTTTTTACTTCTTCAATATTTTTCCCAGGTACATATGCTCTCAAAGTTAACAATTGCTCTTTTACTCTCATTTCTCTTCCCCCAGTCATTTTATTCAATCGGATTACAATGTGGTTTATAGTTCCTTACTGTAATCTTTTATCATAACCGTCATCATTACGAGAATACCTTTAAATAAGCATTTCATACCTATGCAATAATCTTTTAGGCCATGCCTTTTTGAAACGCCTCTAACGCAATATGAACAGTCTTATCTGAAATAGATACGACATTCACTACCCCGTATTCCTGCATAAGCACCATATGAATTGTCCCACCATTTGCTTTTTTATCTTGTTTCATCAATTGAACGAGACGTTCTACATTCAAATCGCTTTGCATTTTTGGATAGCCGTATTTCAAGAACCATTGCTTCATTTCTTCATAAGCAAGATCAACTTTATACACTTGCTCACTTAAAAATAAAGCAAATAACATTCCAATCGCTACTCCGTCACCGTGAGTAATATTTCCATATCCCAACTCTTTTTCAAGAGCATGTCCTAACGTATGCCCAAAATTCAAATGAGCACGTACACCTTGTTCTGTTTCGTCTTGCGCCACAATATTCGCTTTCACAGGAATCGCCTTCGTTAATATGTGAATTAACTTTTCATCACGAAGGTCAGCTAGTGTCTGCACTTCTTCTTTTAACCAATGATACAACTCTACATCACCAATAAGAGCATGCTTTATCACTTCTGCATAACCTGAGCGCCACTCTTTTTCAGGAAGTGAATGTAAAAATGGCGTATGATATACAACCGCTTCTGGCTGATGAAACGCTCCTATCATATTTTTTCCTAGCGGATGATTAATTGCCACTTTCCCGCCTACTGCACTATCGTGAGCTAATAAAGTCGTCGGAACTTGTACAAAGCGAATGCCACGCATGAATGATGCAGCAACAAAGCCAGCTAAGTCTCCTATCATTCCGCCTCCAAGTGCAATGATTAAAGAGTTTCGATCTAATTTGTTTTCAAGAGCAGACGTATGCGCTGCATAAAAGTTCTCAAAAGACTTCTCTTTTTCACCACTCGGAACAACGAACGAAAACACTTTTTGCTCTACTTGCAAGGCATCAACAACTGTCTCTAAATGCAATGATGCAACAGCTTCATCGGAAATAATCATTATATTAGATACAGCCGGTTTCATATTTTGAATAAGCGTTGTTATATGTGACAACGCCTCTTTTCCAACATGTACATCATATTCTTTTGACTTCGTTTGAATATGTATGTTCTCCATTAAAATCCCCTCACATATTCATTATGTTTCTCAATATTTTCACGTATAAGATCCATACGATCTGATCCAAATTGTTCAATTAAGGCTGTCGCTAACTCCCAGGCCACAACCGCTTCTGCAACAACGCTAGCTGCTGGAACAGCACAACTATCTGAGCGCTCAATACTCGCTGTGAAAGATTCTTTCGTGTCAATATCGACACTTTGAAGAGGTTTATATAATGTCGGTATCGGTTTCATCACACCGCGCACAACAACCGGCATACCAGTTGTCATACCACCTTCTAATCCACCCGCATTGTTCGTTCTTCTTCTGTATCCTTGCACTTCATCCCAAAGAATTTCATCATGCACTTCACTTCCAGGTCTATGCGCTGCTTCAAAACCAATTCCAACTTCAACACCTTTAAAAGCATTAATACTCATAATTGCCGCTGCTAATTTCGCATCTAATTTTCTATCATAATGTACATAGCTACCTACCCCAATTGGCATTCCTTCTACAACTACTTCAACAATGCCACCGATAGAATCACCATTTGCCTTTGCATCATCAATTGCTTGCATCATCTTTTTACCTGCTTCTTCATCTAAACAACGTACAGGAGATGCCTCTGTAATACTTTGTAATTCCGCAATAGAGTTATATGTAATATTTTCTGCCTGCACACCACCAATTTCGACAACATGTCCTGCAACTTGTATTCCTAACTCTGCTAATATTTTTTTCGCTACTGCACCAGCTGCAACACGAACTGTCGTTTCACGTGCGGAGGAACGCTCCAATACATTTCTCATGTCTCTATGACCATATTTAATCGCACCATTTAAATCAGCATGTCCAGGTCTCGGCTTCGTAACTTGTCTTTTCATTTCTTTCTCTTCTTGTTCAGTTAACGGTTCTGCACCCATAACCTTTGTCCAATGGGTGAAATCACGATTTTCAACAACGAGCGCAATCGGAGAGCCCATCGACTTCCCATGCCTAACGCCGCTTACGATTTGCACTTGGTCTTTTTCAATTTGCATGCGTCTACCGCGTCCGTATCCTTTTTGCCTTCTAGCTAATTCTTCATTTATATCATTCGCTACTAAAGATAACCCTGCCGGAACACCTTCTACAATTGTCGTAAGTTGTGGACCGTGGGATTCACCAGCTGTAATATATCGCATACGTTATTCCTCTTTTCGTATATGTATTTATCCCGCTACATAAAGTAGCAATTGTACCTTTCATCATTCTATAAGAAAACATTGAAATTATATAGAAAATCAACTACTTGCTTTATCCTACTTGTAATCATTCTATCATTTTCATAACGGTAAACCTTTTACTTTACATACCAATATATCATAACAGCTCTAGCTTCGTAACAAATCAAAATAAAAAAAGTGCAAGAAGAATACCCCTATTCTTCTTGCACTTTTTACTATTATCACAGTTATTAAAGCGTTTACAAATTATTTTAAAATAATTAGTAAATCCATTGATTCATTAATTTTGAGTAGTCTACTAATTCTTCTTCCTTAAAGAAAATAGCAATCTCGCGCTCTGCACTTTCTAAAGAATCAGAACCGTGGATAATGTTTTTCGCAACAGTTACACCGAAATCTCCACGAATTGTTCCAGGAGCAGCTTCATGTGGTCTTGTTTTACCCATCATATTGCGAGCTGTATCTACTACACCTTCACCTTGCCATACCATTGCGAATACAGGTCCAGATGTAATAAAGTCTACTAATTCACCAAAGAAAGGTTTTTCTTTATGCTCACCGTAGTGTTGTCCAGCAATTTCCGGAGTGACTTGCATTAATTTTGCACCAACCAATTGAAAGCCCTTTTTCTCAAAACGAGCTACAATTTCCCCAATGAAGGCACGTTGTACACCGTCTGGTTTTACCATTAGAAATGTTTTTTCCATAAAAAATCTCTCCACTTCTGAATTATGTATGTAATTGTATATCCCCACACACATATTAACACCCTTATCACAATTGTGCAATAGTTTTGAAATAGAGAGATTATTTTATTTTTTAGAAAAAACACTAAAATTTTCGTTTTCCAATATACTTTGCAACATTTTGTAATGCATACTTTGCCTGCCCACGCGGGAGTGGTTTTATTATTTCTAATGCTTTATGTAAATAACGTTCACTAAACGAAAATGCTTTATCAATAGCTTCGCTCGCTTTAATATCATCAATAATTTCTTTCATCTCAATTGATGTTGTATTTTCGTGCACAGATGTAATTTTCGCACGAAGCACCGGATCTTCCATGGCATATAAAGCAGGTAATGTAATATTCCCTTGCAATAAATCGCCACCAGCAGGCTTTCCAAGCTTCTCTTCTGTCGATACGAAATCTAAAATATCATCAATAATTTGATAAGACATACCAACAAAATATCCATACCAAAATAGACGATTTACTGTATCACGATTGGCACCAGCAGCAATCGCTCCCAACTGACAACTTGCGGCAATTAACAATGCTGTTTTTCGTTTTATCCTTCTTAAATACGTTCTTAAATTTTGATCATAGTTATATTTATCTTTAATTTGTTCAATTTCGCCTTTACAAACTTCTAAAATTGTATGAGACAGCGCCTGATGTGCCTCTGGAATTTCTATGTTCGTTATACATTCAAGAGACTTCGCAAACAAGTAGTCTCCTGTATACATTGCAATACGATCTCCCCATTTCGCATTCACTGTTGCACTACCGCGTCGTAAAAACGCGGCATCAATAACATCATCGTGAACAAGAGAAGCCATATGAATAAGTTCTAATGCAACTGCCACATGCTTAATTGCATCTAGCTTATAATCACCAAATTTTCCAGCCAGCAAAACAAAAACAGGGCGAATTCGCTTCCCACCAGCTTCGATAAGCTGTAATGCAGCTTCTTCTACTAACGGTTGCTCAGATGCAACCGTCTTCTTCAATTCTTTTTCTATTACATTAATATCCGATCGTAAAAAAGAGTACATAAGTTGTAACTTCATATTGTTCACCTTAACCTAAAACGTCTTTTTTCTATTTTGATTCTGGTTTAAAACCTAAATGCATAGCTGCTACACCAAAAGTAAATGGTTTCACTTGCACATGTTCCAGCCCAGCTTTTTCAAACATATTCGCTAGCTCTTTCATTCCTGGGAAAGTACTAGCAGATTCCTGAAGCCATGAATATTCTTTATAACTTTTTGCAAACATCTTTCCAAATAACGGCATGATATATTTAAAGTATAAGATATACCCTTGACGAAAACCTATCATTGTTGGTTGAGATGTTTCTAAACAAATTACTTTTCCACCAGGCTTTACTACACGCGTCATTTCTTTCAATACTTGCATGTAATCCGGAACATTACGTAAACCAAAGCCAATCGTTACATAATCAAACGTATTATCTTCAAAAGGAAGCTCCATTGCATTTCCATGCATAAGTTCTACTTGCTTTAACTCTAAAGCTTCTACTTTTTGTTTACCGACAGCTAGCATATTTTCGCTAAAGTCTAAACCGTAAACCTTTCCATTTTCTCCTACAGCTCCCGCTAGCGCAATTGTCCAATCTGCCGTCCCGCAGCACACATCGAGTGCTTTACTCCCAGGTTTTACATCCATAATTCGCATTGTCTCTTTGCGCCATGCCTTATGCCTTTGAAAACTAATTACAGAATTCATCACATCGTATTTATCAGAAATTTTTTCAAATACGTCATGTACTCTTTCTTCTTTTGATTGTTGCATGCTCGTACCTTCTTCCAATGTAAAATTGCTTATGTTCTTGATTTATCTCTTAACGTAGAAATTATCTCACTAATTTCTGTATGATTTTCTAAAAAATTATTTTCCTGCTTTCTCATTTCCATAAGCCATTCATTAATAACTGTTTTTACATTTTTATCATCATCCAATGAGATTTCTTGAACTGCTTGAAAAACAGGTGAATTTTGTTCATCAGCATACAATTGACACTCTTTTTGAAGACGATTTTTTCCTAACGCATAAGTTATATATGGTTTCCAATTGGATAAATGAAAATGATCACATGTTTTTTGCAAAAGTGCAGATTCAATCATTACTACACTTTCCATTATGTCTTCAATCGTCACATGTGCTTTTTGATATAACATAATTTTATGTTCATTAATCTCCTTAATTCCTTCAGCAAGTGCACGAATTAAGACAATATCACAATTCATTGACAATAAGTAATAGTATAGACCACTATAATAATCACCCGCAAGAACTGTCAATTGGCGACGCTTATGGAAACCACTCGTCTCTTCATTTGCTTTATTTGATACTTTTTCATGTGTATCAAGAGCAATTTGTACAAGCATAATCGTTACTACATAATGATCAATTTGTTCTTTATGTAAATTTGCGCTTTTTAATGCGCCATATAACAGCGCTATTTTTTCTTCATCAATAAATGGTTCTTCAATATAGTTTATAAAATAAGGATGGCGTAATTTCTCCATCAAATTCTCTTTAATATCCGCATACCCTCCGTAGATGTCACACACAAAAAATCACCCTTGTTTTCTAATTCATAAAACTTATTATAACACATACATTCTATTTTCTATAATCAAAACTTGGCTACTTCTGCCAAACTGCCACCGAATTAAGTAACAGCTTTCATTCATACGAGTTATCTTCTTCTCTAACAACTACAAACATTCATTTTCAGAAAAGGAGGATGTAACACGTAACCTTTATATTCTTGCTCTTTCATACTAAAACTATATCATTTATTTACATAAAAAAAAAAGAAAAGCAGTTTCCCGCTTTTCTTTACTTCGTCTTAATAAACGATAAAATTTCATTGCGTGCTGCTGCATCTTTTTCTAACACGCCACGTACTGCTGTTGTCACTGTTTTCGCACCAGGTTTTTTCACACCACGCATTGTCATGCACATATGCTCTGCTTCTACGATTACCATTACACCATGCGGCTCTAATACTTCCATAATAGAATTCGCTACTGTTGATGTAATACGTTCCTGTAATTGTGGACGACGTGCAATTGTGTCTACAGTACGAGCTAATTTACTTAGCCCCGTTACTTTTCCACCTTGCGGAATATATGCAACGTGAGCAACTCCATAGAACGGAACAAGATGATGCTCACACATCGAATAAAATGGTATATCTTTTACTAGTACAAGCTCTTCGTGATCTTCTCCGAACACTTTATGTAAATGCTCTTTTGGATCCTCATGCATGCCCGAGAATACTTCTGCGTACATTTTCGCAACACGTTTCGGTGTATCAAGTACTCCTTCACGATTTGGGTCATCTCCGATTGCCTCTAAAATAAGACGTACTGCATGTTCAATTTGCTCTAAATTAACTTTTGCCATCCGCTAGCCCTCCCGAAAAACCTAAAAGTGATACGAACACATTCTAGCATATTTATGTTTTTAAAAGCAAAAAGAAGAGTTTCCAAAAAGGAAACTCTTCTTCCCTGTTAATATGTAAGGATTATTTAACCGCATCTTTTAACGCTTTACCAGGTTTGAATGCAGGTACTTTACTTGCAGCGATTTCAATCTCCTCACCTGTTTGTGGGTTACGACCTTTACGAGCCGCACGCTCACGAACTTCGAAGTTACCGAATCCGATTAGTTGTACTTTATCACCTTGTTTTAAAGCTTCTAAGATAGAATCAAAAACAGCGTCCACTGCTTTTGTTGCGTCCTTTTTAGAAAGGGAACTTGCTTCTGCAACAGCATTGATTAAATCTGTCTTGTTCATGCCATTCACCTCCTCCCAAAGATAAGACTGTATAATGATCATAAAATGAGTCTTACTTTCATTTGTAGGCAATTTTTACAAATTCTATACTACAAAGATGTAGATAAATCATTATCAACGCCTATATTATACGATTCTCCTTTATAATTCAATATTTTTAAGGAAATTGTTACTCTTAAAATGTGAAAATCTGATGAAACTTGACAAATTACAACAAAGTATTAGATAATGACTGTTTATTTTTCTATTACATAATCAAAAAGAAAGAAAATCCCTCTACAATTAGAGGGATTTTTTTCTTATAATATAATCGCAATTAATCCACCAGATCCTTCATTAATAATTCTTTCTAGCGTTTCTTTCAACTTATATCGAGCGTTTTCTGGCATTAGAGATAACTTCGCTTGAATTCCTTCTCTAACAATGGAGCTGAGAGAGCGCCCAAATATATCAGAATTCCAGATTGATAGCGGATCATCTTCAAAGTCCTGCATCAAATAACGAACTAGTTCTTCACTTTGTTTTTCAGTACCAATAATCGGTTCAAATGTTGATTCTACATCCACTTTAATCATATGAATAGACGGGGCAACAGCCTTTAATTTAACACCGAATCTTGAACCGTGACGAATAATTTCCGGTTCATCTAAACTCATATCAGCTAACGCAGGCGCCGCTACTCCATATCCTGTTTGTTTTACCATACGTAAAGCATCTGCCACTTGATCATATTCTGTTTTCGCATGAGATAAATCGAGCATAAGTTTCAATAAATGATCTTTCCCTCGAATCTCCACTCCTACTACTTCTTTTAAAATTTGATCATATAATTCATCTGGTGCATATAAATCAATCTCCGCTACCCCTTGCCCCATATCAATGCCAGCTAAACTTGCTCGATCAATAAATTCATATTGACTAAACTGCCAAACGACACGATCCACATCACGAAGACGTTTTATATCCTTCACAGTCTCTTGAACTGCTTCTTGATAACTTTGGCGTAACCAATGTCCTTCATTTAGCACCATTACCCAGCTTGGAAGGTTTACATTCACTTCTAAAACCGGGAACTCAAATAGTGCTTCTCGAAGTACATTATACACATCTGTTTCTCTTAAACTCTCAACACTCATTGCAATTACTGGGATATCATATTCTTCAGATAAACTTTGGCGTAACTGCTCTGTATCTGGATGGTATGGCTGCACAGTGTTGATAATCATAATGAAAGGCTTTCCTACTTCTTTTAACTCATTTACAACGCGTTCTTCTGCCTCTATATAATCTCTCCTTGGAATTTCACCAATCGTTCCATCTGTTGTAATAACTACACCAATTGTTGAGTGCTCTTGAATTACTTTACGCGTTCCAATTTCTGCAGCTTCATGGAATGGAATAGGCTCTTCATACCAAGGAGTATTAATCATGCGCGGGCCGTTCTCATCCTCATAGCCTTTTGCTCCTGGAACTGTATATCCAACACAATCTACTAATCGAATATTCACTTCAAGACCTTCATCTACTTCGATAGAAACCGCTTGGTTTGGAACAAACTTCGGTTCCGTCGTCATAATTGTACGACCAGCAGCACTTTGAGGCAGTTCATCCTGCGCTCTTTGACGGTCTGACTCATTTTCAATATTTGGAATAACAACAAGTTCCATAAATTTTTTAATAAATGTTGATTTCCCTGTTCGAACAGCTCCTACAACTCCAAAATAAATATCACCGCCTGTGCGTTCCGCAATATCTTTAAAAATGTCTACCTTTTCCAAGTGATTCCCTCCCTCGAAATTTTTGGGAATAATTCCACATTTATAGTCAACTAATACCTTCTCTAACGTTGCCTATAATATCTGATATAATATAATGGTATTCTAGAAATCCGGACAATATATCATATAATTTTGTCCAATTTCATATGACTATTTAAAAAATACCTTTTGTTTGCATCGCAAGTTGTATAACATAAAAAACCTTTCTTCTAGAACTTATTCGCTAAAAGAAAGGTTCATGACTTATGATTTAAAAAAAATTGGTTCTCCGTCCTTTACTGTATACGGTAAAGAATATGCAGGAACAAATGGGGAATCTTTCGATAGTATATTCCGAATATCTTCTCCCTCCTTAAATTGCCCTTCATTTTTTTTCAACGCTTCATATAAATCAATTCTATAATCAACAAACACTTCACCTTTTTCATTGATTACAAGAGGGAGTCCCTTTCCAGAATATGGACTTTTCACTTGCGGTACATCTTTATATCCTAGTTTTTTGAAATCCAATTCATAAACACCATCTGTAATTACTTTTTTAAAAGGTGGATATTGATGTTCATCACGATACATCTTAAGCTTTAATGTCACTTCTTGAATTTGTTCCGCCATCCTAACATCAATTAACTTTACTGTTGGATTTGTTTCAACATCTATTAATACATATTGATATACGCCACCACTTTCATATGCATTCCCTGGTGCCTCTTGTATGTATCGAGGAGCAATTTTTTGAAAGTCAATTGGATACTTCTGATAAATCGGTGTACTCATATCACGTGTCTTAATTGGTAATAAACCATCAGTTTGCTCCCTATATGTAGTAATGGCTTTTTGTACAACTTGTAACTGATCTTCATAAGGAATAGCATTTTGTTTCATATTTTCTCTCGGATACATACACCCTGTTAAAATGCTTATGCAACAAAATATTAAAATAATATAGATTTTTTTCACTGACAATCACCTTTTCATGCTAGTATGGACTGTTTCTTTTGTAACATTTATCAACTACACATCCTCTATTGCTCAATAGGACCACTAAATACAACAAGAAAAATAACAATTCCAGATACAATCATGAGGGTGTACGCTACTAACGCTGTAATCCCTTTCAAAAATTTATTCTTCATTTTATGCCTACTTAATAAAATAAAAATTACCGCAAGAAACATAAATCCAATTGAACCTAAAGCAAACCACATTTTTATAAGCCCTTCCGACATATATACACCCCTTTGCTTTTTAACTATTTTTATACTATTTTAACAAATTAAAATCTTTAAACAAATAGAAATTATCATTTTACCGTGAATTAACAAAATTTATATAAAATAATAAAACCGAAGCACGTTATTTCGTGCTCCGGTTGACCAAATATGCCCTTAACAGCTCTATTCCCATTCTTTCATGACTATCATATGCATTCTCTAAACTCTTTGTTTCTCATATTTTACTTTTTAAACATTTTACTTAACGAGCTAAAATCCGCTGGCATATTATTGTTAATGATTGCTTTTACAATTTGATCCTCTTGCTCTTTTGGCACTTCACGTCCTGCCATTAGAGCAACTTGATGAATCAATTGGCGAAGCACTTTCTCATCACGTAAGTTCGCATTTTGAACAGACGACGCTAATTTAAAAATATCTTCTTTGTTCACTTTCGCTTCTTTTTCAATGTTACTAAAAATGTTGTTATCCATTCTTTTCACCCTCTCCTCAAGTTACTCTTCATCCTATGCAAAAATGAAAAATTGGTGAAAAGACCCATAAAAAATAAAAAAGCGATAGAAGTACGAAATGTACTTCTACCGCTTTTTTTATAACAAATCAGGTATCGCTTCAACTTCATGTTTTCGAACACGTCCCATCAATGAGCCTACTGCATATTTTACATTATTCTCATTGAACAACACGTCATATAAAGCCGCTGTAATCGGCATTTCAACTTCCATTTTCTCTGCCAGCTCATGAGCAGCTTTCGTTGTTCGTACACCTTCAACAACCATACCCATGCTTTCTAACACTTCTTCTAAAGAGTGTCCTTTTCCAAGCATATTTCCTGCACGCCAATTTCGGCTATGCACACTTGTACAAGTTACAATTAAGTCACCCATACCAGTTAAGCCAGCAAATGTAAGTGGATTTCCGCCCATCTTTCTTCCTAAACGAGCAATTTCCGTTAAACCACGTGTCATTAATGCCGCTTTCGCATTATCACCTAATCCAAGTCCGTCAGTTATTCCGGCAGCTAGTGCAATAATATTTTTTAAAGCACCACCAAGTTCAACTCCAACGATATCTGGATTTGTATATACACGGAAATAGCTATTCATAAACAAATCCTGTACTCCCTCAGCCGCTTCCATACGTTTAGCTGCGGACGTGACAGTTGTCGCTTGACGTAAACCTACCTCTTCAGCATGGCTCGGTCCAGACAGTACAACAACATCTTTGATCAAGTTCTCTGGAATTTCTTCCTCAATCATTTCCGAAATACGTTTTGACGTGCCTGGTTCGATTCCTTTACTTGCATGAATCCAAGTAATTGGTTCTGTAACAATTTCTTTCATCTCTTGCAATACGTCTCGGTACGCTTTCGTCGGTACTACTAGCAGTACTGTGTTTACATCTACTAATGCTTCTTCTAAAGAAGAGTAGGCTACGATTGTGCTTGGCAATGTAATCCCTGGAAGATATCTACTGTTCTCATGCTTTGTATTAATTTCATCCATGAGTTCAGAACGGTTTCCCCAAATACGTACATCATGCCCATTGTCAGCTAATACCATCGCTAACGCTGTTCCCCAGCTACCTGCTCCAATTACTGTGATTTTTGTCATAAAATCACATCCTCTCCATTAGTCTCTTGCTCTAGCGATAATGTGAATCGGCGTTCCTACAAAACCGAACGCTTCACGTAAACGATTCTTTAAGAAGCGCTCATATGAAAAGTGCATTAATTCTGTATCGTTTACAAACACAACAAATGTTGGTGGTTTTACCGCAACCTGTGTCGCATAGAAGATTTTTAGGCGGCTACCATTATGAGTCGGCGTTGGATTCATCGCTACCGCATCCATAATTACATCATTTAATACATTCGTTTGTACACGGATACTATGGCTTTCATTTACTTCATTAATAACCGGTAATAATGTTTGTGTACGTTTTTTCGTTTTCGCAGATAAGAATACAATCGGCGCATAATCTAAAAATTGGAAATGAGCACGGATGTTTTCTTCAAATGCTTTCATTGTTTTCTCATCTTTCTTAACTGCATCCCATTTGTTTACGACGATAATAACAGCTCGTCCTGAATCATGAGCATATCCAGCGATTTTTTTATCTTGCTCAATAATTCCTTCTTCTCCGTCTAAAACGACTAAGACAACGTCAGAACGTTCAATCGCTCTAAGCGCACGAAGTACACTATACTTTTCTGTACTTTCGTATACTTTTCCTTTTTTACGCATACCAGCTGTATCGATGATTACATAATCTTGACCATCTTTACTATATGGTGTATCGACAGCATCACGTGTCGTTCCCGCTACATTACTTACAATTACACGTTCTTGACCAAGAAGTGCATTTACAAGTGATGATTTCCCTACGTTTGGACGTCCAATTAAAGAGAAACGGATTGTTTCATCGTCATACGCTTCTTCTTCAATCTTTGGAAAATGATTCGCAGCCTCATCTAACAAATCACCTAGTCCTAAACCGTGCGTACCTGAAATTGGGAATGGCTCGCCAAATCCTAATGCATAAAAATCATAAATATCACTACGCATTTCTGGATTATCAACCTTATTTACCGCAAGTACAACAGGTTTGTTTGAACGATATAAAATTTTAGCAACTTCTTCATCAGCTGCAGTTACACCATCGCGACCATTTGTCATAAAAATGATAACATCTGCTTCATCAATCGCTACTTCCGCTTGTTGACGAATTTGTGTCAAGAACGGCTCGTCTCCAATATCAATTCCACCTGTATCAATAATGTTAAATTCATGATTTAACCATTCTCCCGCACTATAAATACGGTCTCGTGTTACACCTGGAATATCTTCTACGATTGAAACTCTTTCTCCAACAATTCTATTAAAAATAGTAGATTTCCCTACGTTCGGGCGGCCTACTATCGCTATTACTGGTTTCGGCATATACTTTCATCCTTTCAACTTGCTTCTGTTTATTATGTAAAAAACCCTTCTTTGTGCAAGAAGGGATTTGCATTCCAGAATATTTCTCAACGTATCAAAACACCTCACATTATACCACACGTTGCTAATGTTTCACAATAATATATACATTCTCTTGTAAGCGATGCGCAATACCATCTAAAATGGCTTCTAAATTATTTGCAACAAATTCTAGTTCCTCTGTCGACTCACAAACAAATAAAGGGGCACCACCTGCAAATTTTTCCGGCGTTGTTGTAATAACTGCGAGAATAACACTTTCTAACATCATCTCTTATCTCCCCTTCCCTTCGGAGCTTCCGATGACATATGAACAGCACTCTCTAATGTTGGGACATTTCCAATTACCCCTATCGCTTTCTCTGCATCTTGATCTTGCGGAAGAACAAAAATCCCGACTCTCCCATCCTCTAAATCACGCTTCGCTAACGGCACAAGTGCCGGTGTACCAGAATCTTTATATACCCCTAAAGCAACAGAAACATCATGTAAAATAGCTTGACGTTGTCCTAAATTCGCGATTGTAACCATCGCATCGATCGATTTCGGCTTTAAAATAAAGCCCATTCCATATTTCATAATTTCTTCTTGCCTTGCTGGCAATCCAATATTCATAATATAAATATTATCAATATAAAGTCCCGCCCCTTCAAAATGGAGTGGAACATGCTCAATCTCTACAAGATCATGGAGCCTTTTACCAGACATTAGTATTTTCGAGATAAAAAATGCTATTATACCAGTTATTATCCCGGCAATCCATGAATGGAATCCTATATACGCAAACGTTGTCACAAACGACGTTAACATCGCCAAATAGTTACGACTTTCAAATACTAATGCAATTCCTTCAATGTATGTATTGCCACGCGGTACGAGCTCATATCCATCTAATTGTTGAAGTGTATTTCTTTCCATGTTGCGCACATCACGAAATTGCGTCGCTGCTAATGTAAGAAATGTAATTGCAGAAAAATCTTTTTTCAAAATAGACGGGATAGCAATCGCTCCTAAAGCCGCTGCAATTAAACCCATCGCAATATGAATAATTTTTCCGTGAAGCCTCGTCGGATATTGCCTCGTATCTGTGCGAAGCATTAACACCCTAGTTACTGTCCCTGCAATTACGCCACATAAAATGGCTGGTGTATATTCAGTCATGTATTACCCTCGTCTTTCTTTTACGTGTTTTCCGCTTAAACTGTTCCATGTATACTGATGCTTTTGCAATCCAAAATAAAATTGCCATAAATAATGTAGAAACGGCGACGATATCAAAAAATGCTAAACTACCGTAATCATAGGGGAAATTTAGTTTCCGAAAAATAAGTGTCACTAGCAATTCCCCTTGTAACATCCCTATATATAAGGAGCATAATCGTAATATACGATCCCCATGTAATAAAACCGATGCATACACAAGAGCACTACTTAACAAAAACAACCTATCAACCACGATCCAAATCGGATCATATACTTCTAACAAATGAAAACTTGTATATAACATTGCAATAATAAGTGCCGAAAGTAAGGTATATAATTTTTTCCAAATAGAATATTGCGTGATTCCTACAAAAGAAATAAAACAAAGTAAAAGAGCATTTACTGATACCGTGAAAGAAGCAATCGTCACATTTAATGGAGAACAAATAATAAACAGCAATATAGCAGCACTTAACTTCCAGCGAATAGATTCCTTTTTCATAAAAAACGTCACGACAATCCAGCCTATCCAAGCCACAAAATAAAAAGAACTCCCATCCATCGTTACACCTCCTATGTTTTCCATTATGGGAACTTTTTATAAAACTTAATCCCTCTCTTCTTTTTGCATAGTTTTTCTTATAACAGCAACACTTAGAATAAGGAGGTGTTACATACAATGGGTAAAGATCGCCAAGAACGAAAACTAAGAGAATCACGCCGCGTTGAATCTGATCGCAACCAATCACTACAATATCCTGGTGCAACAAGTCTTGACACACCGGAGCAAGCTCGAAAGCAGAATCAGCATTAAATTTAGTGAAGCTTTAATCAGTGGATTTTTTGTACGCCTCCACTAATTATTAGCCTTCACCAATCGGGCTTTTACGGGCAGTTCGACTCCCACCTAACTTCCTCGCATTCGCCGAATTTTGAGGTGGGGCCTACTGCCCTCAAATAACGGGATAACCTCAAATAGACAATACAAAAAGACGGTTTCGATATTGTACGAAACCGTCTTTTTACACAATTATTTTATTAATTTCCATTCATAATATAATTCTTTCGTTTTCGCATTTTAAACTCGATTACTTAACGAGGCACCAATCGTAACTATACCTGTTGGTTTTTTAGAATATGTAATAACATAATACGTATGAAGAGAAGGATCTTTACTCTTCACTTCTACACGTACCTAATCCGTCTCCCCTATTTCATTTACCTTTCGCTCAACCTCTTTTTTCACGCCTACAATATCTTCTTTTCCTTCCTTGATTTTCCTACTTGCAATGGTATTTCCTCGATCAGAAAGTAATACTACTTCAGCATCACTTAAACTCACTTCATTTGGTATATTAAAATAATAAATTACATACGAATCTTCCGATGGGTTATTTTTGTCTCCTCCTAATTCCCTTGGAAAATTAGTGCTTCCATTCCACTTCCCGCATTCACCATTGGATTCCTATACAATTTATTCCCGACTGCGATTACAATATTCGCCGTTTTAATTGTCGATTGTTCTGTTGTTGAACTAGAACCCCCTTCTCTTACATTTGAAGTTAATGAAATTTCAACTTTTTGATTATATCCAGAAATCGCTGTATTTTCTCTTATATTCCGTGCATGGATATTAACATCTTCACTATTATATGCTTCATCGTGATCTGCATCTACAAAATACCCTTTTAATCCCTCAGCAACACTTTCCTTTTCATTTGCACCACTTTCAATAAGACCAGCATACGCGATTAAATCTTTCTTTACCTCGTTATCAGAAAGAGCAATATTTTCATTTTTGACCTCTTCATTTTTTTGCTTTACATCTCTTTTTTCATCGGCTGTAACTTGCTTATCAGAATGACCATTATAGTACAAATAGCCACCCACGCTCATTGTTCCGATAGTAATGACACTTATAATAGAGAGCAATACTTTCTTAATTTTGTCATGTTTGTGGGGAGAAACATGACAAAATTAAGCACCCTCCAATAATTCAGCAGCACATTTTCTACATTTCTTCATTTGTATAACCCCTTTTTTTCAATTGCAGCTTCTCTAAACAATATTTACATATACTTTAATCATAATATAATTTCTCTCTTTTTTTCATTTATAGAATAAGATCTCCCTACTTCATAAAAAAAACAACCGGACGGTTGTTTTTTTATCTCCTGCTATAATGCGCAGTATCAATACCACGCTGCATTAACCAATGATACGTTTCACCTTTTACAACAAGAGGTACAGATTGTAACTCTTCTATCGTCTTCGCACCAAGAGCCGTCATGATAAATTTCAAATCCGTATGCAATAGATCGATTTCATCAATTAACTTCTCGACACCATCTTGTATTAAAATACGTAAAAAGTATCCAGCAAACGCCGTCGTATTCGCCCCTAATGCGATTGCCTTTGCCACGTCAAACGCTGTTTGTATGCCCCCAGATGCAATAAGAGAGAGGTTATTATTTGTAGAGGTTACTTCAATGATCGAGGTAGCTGTTTGTATGCCCCAGTTATTAAAATAAGAAAGCATTCGCTGTCTTCTTTCGTTTTCAACAGCAGCAAAGTTCGTACCACCTTGTCCGCCGATATCAACCGCTGTAACACCTATATTTGCTAACTGTTGCACCGTTTCCTTACTCATCCCAAAACCTACTTCTTTGACAATGACAGGAACTTTACTCTTTAGAACAATTTGCTCAATTCGCTGAAGTACCCCCGTAAAATCACGGTCTCCTTCAGGCATCGTTAACTCTTGTATAACATTTAAATGAATTTGCAGTGCGTTTGCTTCAATCATATCAACGGCACGCTCTGCCTGTTCAACAGTTGCCTCACTACCCAAATTAGCAAAGAAAATACCATTTGGGTTTACCCTTCTAATGATCTTATAAGAGGCCGCCTCACTTTCATCTTTTAACGCTGCCATTTGCGAACCTACAGCCATAGCAAGTTTGTGATGTTTCGCTACATATGCTAATTGCTCATTAATATGTAACGTTTGCTCTCCACCACCACCAGTCATCGCATTGATAAAAATCGGCGAACTTAGTGAAAGTTCGCCGATTTTTGTTTCACATGTTACACTATCAACAGTTGAGTTTGGCAAACTTTGATGCACAAACTCAATGTCATGAAAGCCATGTGTACGAGACTGTCCAGTGGAAAGAGCGTATTCAATATGATCTAATTTACGTTTTGCCCTTACCACTTGTACCCCTCTTTATTTCTTTAATTTTTTCAGTTGTTCACCGATAATATCACTTAATTGGAACGTTGCAGAATCAGAATTCGGCTCGTATTGGCTATAATCTTCTACTACATTATTTTCTTCAAGCGCTTCTTTTATGCTTAAAGAAATACGTTTTTCTGCCACGTGTACTTCAAGTACTTTAACCGTTACTTCCTGTCCCATTTCTAGTACTTCATTTGGATTTTTCACATGACGATTTGCAATTTGAGATACATGCACTAGACCTTCAACGCCAGGTAAAATTTCAACGAATGCACCGAATGTAACAAGACGTTTTACCACTCCCTCGCGAATATCTCCAGCTTTTATTTCACTAGCAACATTTCCCCAAGGTCCTGGCTGAGCCGCCTTAATTGATAAAGAAATACGCTGTGTATCTGCATCAACAGATAACACTTTCACCTTTACCTTTTGACCTTGCTCTAATACTTCAGAAGGTTGTTCCACACGTTCGTGTGAAATTTGTGAAATGTGAACTAAACCGTCCACACCGCCTACATTTACGAATGCACCAAAATCAGTTAATCGTTGTACTGTTCCCTCTACGATATCTCCTTCTTTCAACGAAGAAATCGCTTCTTTTTTCTTAGAATCTAGTTCTTGTTCTACTACCGCTTTATGCGAAAGGATAACACGATTTTTTTCACGGTCTAATTCAACAATTTTCACCGCTAACGCTTTCCCTTTATATTCAGTAAAATCTTCTACATAATGCACTTCTACAAGTGAAGCTGGAATAAAGCCACGAACACCAAGATCCACAACTAAACCACCATTCACGATATCCTTTACAGTAACATCAAATACATGACCTGAAGTAAATTTCTCTTGTAATTCTACCCAAGCTTTTTCTGCATCAACAGCTCTCTTAGATAATACAAGATCATCATCTTCTAATTTAATAATTTTTAATTCAAGAGTTTGATCTAATTCTACAACATCGCTTGCTTTTTCAATATGAACGTTAGCTAATTCACTAATTGGAATCACACCATCTGTTTTGTATCCAATATTTACAAGAACTTGTTTCTCTTCAACTTTCGTTACAGAACCTGTAACAACGTCACCAACTTGTAATTCTTTTGAATTCATAACTTCTTCATTCATTTTTTCTACCATGGAAATACCTCCCTACAGAATTGACAAAGCATTTTTATGTATATACGAAATGAAAACTAATGTTTTCATTTGCATGTTATAAGAATTTATCATCACATACTCATTTTCAATACATTTTACAAGAAAATCTATTAAACCTATATAAATAGTATACAGCAAAATCGTCTTGAATAAAGTATGTTTTGAAATATAATAGCGAATATATTCTGACAGTTTTATTCCTCTCTAACTAACTTCTTATAAATCGACTCATTTGTCAAGACAAGCGACTCATAATTCACTTATCCTTTACAATTCTAAACAAACAAAAAAGAAAGAGGATTATCCTCTTTCTTTATTTTGCAAACACCCCTGAAACAATCCCCATAATTTTTTGAACAACTTCTTCAATTGATAAAGAAGTTGTATCTAACTCCAATGCATCATCGGCTTTTTTTAGAGGAGAAACTTCACGCTCTGAATCTAATTTATCGCGCTGAGCAATTTCTTCTTTTAACTGCTCTAAATTAGAATCGAAACCTTTATTCATATTTTCTAAATGTCTTCTTTCCGCTCTTTCTTCTACAGAAGCAAGCATAAAGATTTTCACTTCAGCATCTGGTAGTACATGTGTACCAATGTCACGGCCATCCATTACTACACCGCCTTTTTTAGCTAATTCTTGTTGGCGACGTACCATTTCTTCACGAACAAGACGATGTTTTGCCACTATAGATACTCGATTCGTCACATCAGGCGTACGAATAACCTCAGAAACATCTTGTCCATTTAAAAATACAAGTTGCGTATTTTCTCCTTGCTGAAATTCAATATTCACATTTTTTACAACTTCCATTAACTTTTCTTCATTTTCAATATCCACTTTTTGTTCAAGGGCTGCATATGTAATAGTACGGTACATTGCACCTGTATCAATGTAAACATATGAAAGTTTTTTTGCAACAACTTTTGCAACTGTACTCTTTCCAGCAGCCGCTGGACCATCTATAGCAATCGAAATTCGCTTATCCATTGTAACACCTCATTTTTTACTTATAATACAAAACGAAAAGCAGGTATTCGCTCCCTGCTTCTTCTCGTTTGCTTCACGTCATTAAATCCTCAATTATTGTAGCATAATCCATCATAGAAGAAAATGAAAACTACTTATTCACCTTTAAGATTTCCGCCTTATTTTTCGTGACGACACCTTCGTAATAAACAATTTTTGATAAATATTTCACTGAAGATTTATGTATAAAGAGTAGCTGTATAACAGAAAGACAAATAAATTGAATTAGCAATATACGAATAAATATTTTCTCCACTTTTTTCAAAACACTCACTCCTTTTCCCTCTATACTCACGCATCTGATTTCATAAATTTATATAAACAAAACTCCACCTAATAGCCACTTCGCGCAACGCACATGAAGTAATTAAGTTTATTGTCATTTTCTAAGCGTACTTTTATACATTTTCATTGTCGAATTTACTCAAAACATGTTATGTTCTAAATGTATTTTTCAACTTGAAAGGGGCATAAGCATTGAAAAGAATCCTAGTTTTACACACAGGTGGAACAATTGCAATGGAGGAAGATAAAGAAACTGGGGTCGTACAACCAGGCGAAAAAAATCCTCTTTTAAAATTTATTCCTGATTTAGAAGGCGATGTTGATTTAATTGTTGAAGATGTGTTCCATCTTCCATCTCCTCATATGACTCCTAGCGAAATGCTACAATTACAAGTCATCATTGACGAAAGAGCAAAACAAGACGATATTCATGGCGTAGTCATTACGCATGGTACGGATACATTAGAAGAGACAGCTTATTTTCTTGATTTAACAGTGCAAGCAACTATTCCAATCGTTGTGACAGGGGCAATGCGTTCTAGTAACGAATTAGGTGCTGATGGTCTATACAACTTCTTATCCGCTGTAAAAGTTGCTAGTAGTAATGAAGCTGCTGAAAAGGGCGTTTTAGTTGTATTAAATGATGAAATACATTGCGCAACAAATGTAACAAAAACACATACAAGTAATGTTGCGACATTCCAAAGCCCGCAATACGGACCCATCGGTATGGTAACGAAACGTGGTGTTGTTTTCCATCATGCTTTAGTGCATCACGAAACATATACAATACGACAAATCTCTAAAAACGTTGTCGTTCTAAAAGCATACGCAGGTATGGATGATACATTATTATCAGCAATCGAATCACTACCAGTAGACGGAATTGTTATCGAAGCGCTCGGACAAGGTAATTTACCTCCAAGAACACTCCCTAGTCTAGGACGATTAATAGACAAAGGAATTCCGGTTGTATTAGTTTCTCGTTGCTTCAACGGTATCGTTCAAGACGTATACTCTTATGAAGGTGGCGGAAAACAATTAAAAGATATGGGCATTGTTTTCACATATGGCTTAAACGCTCAAAAAGCACGAATTAAATTACTAGTCGCACTAGAGAATACAAATTCTCACGAAACAATCCAAAACATGTTTATGCACGAATAAAAAGAAGCTGTCGAGGTTTTCGACAGCTTCTTTTTATTGTCTTGATGCAATGGTTTGCGCAATCGCATCTCCATGGAATCTTCCGTTTTCGATAAATATTTCATTTGCATTATTTCCCGCAGCAATTACACCTGCAATAAAAACATTTTCAGCGTTTGTTTCCATACTGTCTTCTGTATAAATCGGGCGCCCTGTTTCTTCATCAATCCGAACTCCCATTTTTGTTAAGAAGCTGTGATCCGGATGGTAACCAGTCATAGCAAATACAAAATCGTTTTGAATTGTATGCGCCTTACCCTCTACTGTATATGTTAACGTATGTTCCGTAATTTCTTTTACATGCGCATGAAAATGCATTTGAATTGTTCCATTTCGTACTAATGCCTCAAATTCCGGCAAAATCCATGGCTTAATACTCGGTGAGTATTCCCCACCACGGTATAACACCGTTACACGTGCACCCGATTTAACAAGTTCTAACGCCGCATCTACACTTGAATTTTTACCACCTATTACAACGACATCTCGATCAAAATAAGGATGTCCTTCTTTGAAATAATGAGCTACTTTTTCTAGCTGCTCGCCAGGTACATTCATATAATTCGGATTGTCATAATATCCAGTCGCTACAACAATGTACTTCGCCACATATATTTTTTTACTTCCATCACGCTTCGTCGTTTCAACTTTAAAAACATCACCATCTTTTTGGACTTGTTCTACGCGTTCAAATGCATTTACACGCACCGACTTACGTTTTACTACTTCACGATAATATGCAAGTGCTTGATTACGAACTGGTTTACGGTTCTCTGTAATGAAAGCAACTTCACCAATTTCTAATTTTTCACTAGAAGAGAAAAATGTTTGATGGGTTGGATAATTATAAATTGCATTTACAATGTTTCCTTTTTCAATTACTAACGGATTTATCCCTACCTTTTGTAGCGAAATTGCCGCTGCTAATCCACATGGGCCGCCTCCAATAATAATAGCTGTTTCTTTTTGCATACTCGGTTCACTCCTAGTCTTCTGCCTCTACTCTATTTATATAAACAAGAAAAAACCTACTTACAGCAGTAGGCACCTATCTTTATTGTATTCATTTTTCTTATATTTGTCATCTAAACGAAACGTACATCCGATAGACATCTGCTAAAAACTGCTGAAATTTTATTCCTTGTTGCCCTAATACATTTTCAGGATCAATTTTCCGAGTAGGATCAAGTGTTTTATGTGACACAATATCTTTTTTCGGATTCAAACCGAAATTTTGACATAAATAAGCGTGATACCATGTAAAACGGTTATACGCTTCCCAAAAGTTAATCTCTCCCCCATAACAAAGTTCAACTCCAATAGCAACCTTATTCGCATCATAACCATACAAATCATTATCAGTCGGTGCATTATACCTAACATGATATGCCACTTCATTTATCGGAATAATTTCTAATATTGTTTTGTCATCTATAAATGTATGCGCTGAAGCTTTCGGTTGTATTTCATTAAAGTAATCCCGATTCCCTATCGCATTGCTACCAGGATTCCCGGTATCATGACTAACAATAAATCTTACCTTTGAAAGAGGAATTCCTGGCCGTGAAGTTCCGTATCCAATATAGTTGCGCTCTATAGGGAACATCGCCATCGCTATCAACTCCGCTCTAAAAAATTACCTTTCTTCCTTATATATGTATTCGGTGACAATGTCCATATAGCATATTTCTTACGCGAAGAGAAAATCGAAAATATTTGATGTGAACACCATAAATAATAAAATACTTACAGCTACTCCATAAAAACCGTAAAACCAAACACAATCTTCTTTCGTATCTAAACCGAAAAACTTATTTACTGATTGTAATAATGTACCACGCTTACTATGTTTATTTCGTAAAACTTCCACTCGTTCTACAACATCCGCTGGCATCATAAATCTTTGGTCTACTGTCATTTTCATCATTTATCTCTCCTTAAAATCATTTCCGTTTTGTTTATCTAAGGAAAGTATAGCACGTTTGTTCGCTAGGAACAAGTGTTCTTTTTTATTTTTCATTCTATTTTTCACCAATCTACGTAATAATTCCAAATACTACAGCGATAATCTGCCCTACAACAACCACTCCAAAAACAAAATGTAATAGACCCTCTCCAATAATCCGAATGACACTAGTTCTCTGAGCATTTTTAGTTCTTCCTAGCTCCCTTTCTAATTGTTTTACTCTTTCTTCTAATTAACCTACTTAATCCATTATTTCATTGTTCCTATTCAACACCTCTAACTAGTAACTTCAACAAAAAACGCGATTCCCTCGAAAGGAAATCACGTTTTCTCAAAACATTATATATTATACCCAACCTCTGAAGCGACTAGCCTCAGCCATTTTACGAACACCAACCATGTACGCAGCTAAGCGCATGTTAACTTTACGAACTTGTGATGTTTCATAAATTGAATCAAATGATCTTACCATTACTTTTTCTAAACGTTGTTCTACTTCTTCCTCAGTCCAGTAGTAACCTTGGTTATTTTGTACCCACTCAAAGTAAGATACTGTAACGCCACCAGCACTTGCTAATACGTCTGGAACAAGTAAAATACCACGATCTGTTAAGATTTTTGTTGCTTCTAATGTAGTTGGACCATTTGCAGCTTCAACTACAATTTTCGCTTTAATCTTATCAGCATTTTCTTCTGTAATTTGGTTCTCAATTGCAGCTGGCACTAAAATGTCGCAATCAAGTTCTAACAGTTCTTTGTTTGAAATTGTATTATTAAATAGTTTTGTTACGGTACCGAAGCTATCGCGACGATCTAACAAGTAGTCAATATCTAATCCGTTCGGATCATGTAGTGCACCGTAAGCATCTGAAATTGCAATTACTTTCGCGCCTGCATCATGCATAAATTTAGCTAAGAAGCTACCCGCATTACCGAATCCTTGAACAACAACGCGTGCACCTTTAATATCAATGTCACGTTTTTTCGCAGCTTCACGAATACAAATTGTTACACCTTTCGCTGTCGCTGTTTCGCGTCCGTGTGATCCACCTAATACAAGTGGTTTACCTGTAATAAATCCTGGTGAATTAAATTCATCAATTCGGCTATACTCATCCATCATCCATGCCATAATTTGTGAGTTTGTAAATACGTCTGGAGCTGGAATATCTTTTGTTGGACCAACGATTTGGCTAATTGCTCGTACATAACCACGGCTTAATCTTTCTAACTCACGGAATGACATTTCACGTGGGTCACAGATAATTCCACCTTTACCTCCACCATATGGTAAATCAACAATACCACATTTTAAACTCATCCAGATTGAAAGTGCTTTCACTTCATTTTCTGTTACGTTTGGATGGAAGCGAATTCCACCTTTCGTTGGACCAACAGCATCATTATGTTGTGCACGATATCCTGTAAATATTTTAACAGTCCCGTCATCCATACGAACTGGAATCTTCACCGTCATCATACGAACTGGTTCTTTCAATAATTCATATACTTCGTTTGGATAACCCAATTTTTCTAATGCTTCATTAATAACAATTTGTGTTGAATTCAACAATTCAAAATGTTGTTCCCTTTGTTGTTGTGTTTTCGTTTGAGTTCCCTTTTCGGCTACCATAGTAAGTAAACCCCCTGTAATTTCACTTGTTTAGTAAACCTTCATTGCCTAGTATACACCGTTAAATTTGGAATGCAATAGAAAACGCTAACAAAAATATACAAACTATTTTATATTGCAAGCGTTTTCACTATTATTATAGTCCTTTTATTGCTTTTAGAGAAGTAAAATACTTAAATATTTAAATATTTTTTAATTTCATCAAAATATAGTGCGATAAAATAAATATTTAACCAAGAAAAATTAATTAAGTATTTGCAAATAGATCAGCTATTCTTCTTGTCCCCTCAGTTTTCAAAACTTTAGATTTCCCTATCCTTTTCAGGATAAAAATAAAACCTCAAGCTACTTTACATTAGCTGAGGTTTTGTTTTTTCACAAAGTAATTGTATATTTGTTCAACTGCTTGAGAATCCATTAACTCCTTACCATATTCCATGATGCGGTAAATGGTTGCTGTAGATGAATTACCGTATTCCGCTAAAATAGCTATAAAATCCGCCTTCAGTAATTGAAATTGCTCTTCTTCTTCTATCCAAAGATAAAACCGCCCATCCCACGTATACAACTTTCCACCAGTTACACCAAGGTTATATAAGCGATTTGACAAATTGATTACATCATCCAATGTCGCAAACTCGTAAAGTATATGCTCACTTTCATCAAGAGTCACTTGCATTTCAATAAACTCGTCACGGAACTCATCTTCTGTGTCCATTTCGTGATTTTCTTTTGTTACAATTACAACCATCCCTTGCGCTTGTAGAGAAAATACTTCAACAGCAATCGGACCATCCGCTTCAAATCCTAATTCTTTATTCGCTTCTTGCATCATATCACGGAATAGCTGCTGTACTTTCGGTGCGTTTCTCCACAAATCTTCTTTCGTTAATCCTCGTTCAGATAAATCATCAAATGTTAGGAAAATTTTTATCTTATTGTAATTTAAACGTTCCAGCCTCATCTCATACCCTCCCTACGTAACCATTGAATCTAATTTTTATTATATGAAATAGAAAATAGATGGTTCTTTCCGAACAACTATTCTGATAATTTTAACCATCCATCCCATTCTTCTTTTGTGTTGCCAATTAGGACATTTTGAAGATTTAATTGACCTTGAACACCTTTTCTCCCTATAAAACCAACAGAGAGGTTTTTATTTTTTTCCTGCAACAAATCAATGAATCTCACTGCCTTCTCAAGTTCTCGTTCATCATCAAAAGATATAAACAAATATTTAGGTCGTAATTGTTCAATGGCTAGTATAATACCTTCTTCATCTAAACTTGTCCCAATATACATCGCTTGATATCCTTTTAAACGTAAATACGTCGCGAAAATAAATCCTTTTAATATATTATTTTCTAAAACGAAAACTTTGTGTGCGGAAGGCTGCAGTGACGCATTATGATAAACCATACCTAGACGTGTTTGCAAGAATGATACTACATATTTGAATTGTGACATTGTAATCTCATTATTATTTTTTAAAACTAACAATTTGTTTGTCACTTGAAGGATGATGCTTGTAATGACTTTTTCTGCTGAATATATACTAAAAGCTTCGTTTAATAATGCAGAAGTTGTAATTTCATCAAATTTTAACAAAGCTTGTAGTATATCGTCCACTAAAACAACTTCTTTATCGTAAAGATTTTCTTTTTGAACGTTATTCTGCAACCGATTCCCTTCTAATAACTGAACTGCTTGTCCAATCATCATACCCTCAGAAACTTTGTCCATTAACCATTTCAAAATTTTGATATGCTCTTCTGTATATAGACGATGCCCCGCATGATTCCGCTTTGGAGCAATAATATGATAGCGTCTTTCCCATGCACGAAGTGTACTCGGCTGAATTCCGAGTATATTTGAAACAGCTTTTATATTATATTTTCCATTTAAAGTTGGCATTATTTCCCCCTGCATAGCGTAATGATATGTGTTTGGGAAGGTGCCCGAAAACGAAGAGGGAACAAAGTTGTTCCATACCCATTACTAACAAAGAGAGTCGTATTTGAATGCTTATATACGCCCCCCTTTAAATGCTTTTTAGACGGGAACAATCGAATCTGTCCTCCATGTGTATGCCCACTTAGCACGAGCGAAATTCGTTCTTTCCCAGACATTTTTTTTATTATATCAGGGTTGTGACTAATTAAAATGCGCAAACCCTCTTCTTTGCAATCTGCCAACGCTAAATCTAAACGATCCCGTTCTAATCCAACGTCATCTACACCGAGTAAGCAAATCTTCTCACCTGATTCAGATTCAAATACAACTCGTGTATTATCTAAAACCTTCACGTTATTTTCTAACAATAAAGCATCTAATTCGTGATATTCAATTTCATAATCATTATTTCCCCACACAAAATATACAGGAGCTACTTCTCTTAGTTTTTGAATATTTAAAGAGATTTGCGATAAAGGTACGCCCTTTTCCGCTAAATCGCCGCCAATAATTACGAAATCTACTTTTCCTTTTACTTGTTCAATTAGCGAGTTAGAAATGATCCTTCTATGAATATCCGAAATAAAAAAAACATTAACTTTTTGAAAACTTGCCGGAAATTCTTCGAATACTAGAGTATGTTCCAACACCGTATTACGCATCGCTTCTTTATACATTCCAAGAAGACATACAAAACCAACGCATATGAGAGTACCTAATAATATAATCCATGACATATATTTTTTTACTCCCCCTCCTCGTAAAGTATAGTCCATAATTTTTATATCCAGCTATGAATCACTTATTTTACTAGCTCTCTTGTTTCGTGGACTTATCTTTAATA
Organism: Bacillus sp. H1a; assembly: GCF_000633475.1. Taxonomy (NCBI): domain Bacteria; kingdom Bacillati; phylum Bacillota; class Bacilli; order Caryophanales; family Bacillaceae; genus Bacillus; species Bacillus sp. H1a. The sequence continues at coordinate 120,477 of NZ_AYMH01000003.1, forward strand.
GGAATTTTTAATTCTTGCCCTACTTTCACTTTATCTTCTTGTAAATTATTATATTTTTTAATCACTTCAATCCCAGTTTCATCTGAAAAATATTGCTTCGCTATACTTTCTAACGTTTCTCCCTCTTTCACAGTATGAGTTGCTACTTTCTCAGACTGCTTCTGAGATTCAGTCTTAGCTGAATCAAAGAAAATTACTTCAAACGCACTTTTTCCAGCATTATTACTATCACTTTTCACCTGTATATATTTATCTGTATACCATAGAATACCAATAGGTAACAATATGAATAGAAATGTTAACACTCGGACGAAAATATGATTCATTTTAAATTTTGGTTTTTTTTCTTTATTTCTACGAATTTCACTACGCGGCGGTAAACCTTCATCTTCTTCCACTCGCTCAACTTCTAATTCCTCTTCAAAATCAGGAATTCGTTTTCTCATGTTGTTCACCACCACCTTCCATTTATTTTCTTAATTGAAGCCCCATTATAAAATCAACAAGAAAGTGTGCAAAGATTGTTATAAACAAATTTCCTGTCCACTCAAATACATAACCAAAAACAAAACTAATAAAGCAGACAAAACAGAACAAAAAAGGCTTCGTTATATATCGAATATGTAACACAGCAAAAATTAAACTCGCTATTACAATTCCAAAATGAGTCTGCATTACACCTCTAAATAAAAATTCTTCAGCAAAACCAATAATAAACGTAATGACGAGTAAATGCATGACAGAAATCCCTTGAAACATTCTATCGTTAATGCCACCGTCATCAAACCAAGACTCTGGAAACACTCTCATTGCAATATAATCTAATAACACAATACCAATCGCTAACAAACCACCTATTACAAGTATGGAAACAGGTTCCCATTTCCACAAACTATAAACTTCTTTCTTATCTTGAAATAATATATATGCTAGTAAACAACCGATACCAATAATAATTAATTGTGTTATGTAGAGATTCAGCCTTATTTCCCTCGGACTCATATCTTCAACATTATGCCTTTGAATGTTCATCATTCCTCCATCTTTTCTAGGCCGAAAAGCTTTTGTAACTCTGTTTCCCAATTATAGTCGAAAATTGATTGTTGCGCTCGTCTTTTTTTATAATCCGTTTTTGTAATACCACAGTAATCACAACAGTTTTTTAACTCTTGGTCTTTTCTATAACCGAATTGTTGTAATAAATATTCACGTCTACACCCTTGAACTTGTATCCATGACTTCATATTTTCTAGCTGACTATATTTATTACGCAATCTCACTTCCACTTCCGCTATTAATCTGTACATTATTTCATCTGACAAGCTCTCTAGCATAAGATTTCGCTGTTGTATGATTCCAAGATGTTCAAGATGATAGCGGATGAAACGCCAATATTGTTCACTAAATCCTGCTGCATCATAACAAATTCCTTCTACATCTTCTATTGGTAATGCTTTCATTTGAAACATTCTTTCTTGTAGTAACGAAAATAAAAATTGTATTTGCGACTTACTTGGCAATTCATCTTCAATGATTGAAATTGGCAAATCATGATCCATTGGGCTACATAATAAAATGGCTATACTCGGTTCGCCATCTCTTCCAGCTCTTCCGATTTCTTGTAAATAGGAAGCTACATTTGTCGGATAATGAAAATGAATAATATATCTCGTATTCGACTTATTTACTCCCATCCCAAAAGCACTTGTACATATTACAAGCTGCAATTGATCATTCATAAACTGTTGTTGAATTAACATACGCTCTTCGTGTTCCATACCACCATGATAAAAAGCTACACCTGTAACCCCTTTTCCTCTTAAATACTCAGTTAAACGCTCTGTCCATGCCCTACTTGAACAATAAACAATACCCGGTCCTTGTAAGTACATTACATGCTCAAAAAGCGCCTCTTTTTTTTCTTCTATCGTCTCCACAAATTGTACTTCCATCGCAATATTTGGACGATCAATTGAGTATACATGCTCAGCGACATTTTTTAGACTTAAACTCTCCGCTATATCTCGTAGGACATCCTTTGTCGCGGTCGCCGTTAATGCTAGTACCGCTGGAGATCCGATACTCTCAATTACTTGATCTAACTTTTTATAATCCGTCCGAAAATCATAGCCCCATTGTGAAATACAATGAGCCTCATCTACGACAAACAATGAAATATGAATTCCCTTCAATTCTCTTATTAACAATTCCGACTGCAACATCTCTGGTGATACAAAAATAAATTTATAAAAAGCTAGCTTTTTCATAGCCTCTCTTTTTTCACTTAACGTCCGAAAACTATTAAATGCAATAACTCGATTTTTCACAACATGCTTTAATTGCATAACTTGGTCTTCCATTAAAGATAATAATGGTGATACAACAAGCACCGTTCCCTCTTGCATAAGCCCCGGAAGTTGATAGCACATGGACTTCCCCCTTCCAGTCGGAAGCATTGCTATAACATCTTTTCCTTCCAATAGGTCCGTAATAACTTCCTTTTGTCCCGGACGAAATTCAGAATATCCAAACCACTTATATAAATATTCCTCAAGCTTCATTTATACCCTCCATCCGTGCCAATACAAGACGGACTTCAAAATAAGAGATTTCCTCCCCAACCGCTTGCTTCAACACACGCAATTTACGTGTTTGTAATGCTTCAATTACTTTTGTTACTTTTTCTATTTTGTCTTTTTCCATAAACATCTCAATAGAAAATTCTTTTTCTCGTAAAGCAATTTCTACAAAATGATCTTCTATTGTTGCAACCTTCAAATTCCTAATTGTTGCTATTTCTTCTAAAGAACGCCCTTGTCTCCAAAGATTGTATGTTCTTTTCGTCGACAAGCTAAACAAATCAGCTCTCTCATTTGGATAAGATATAATTTCAGCTAATAATGGAAACTCATTTTCTTTATTGCGAACTTCTTGAATAAAGAAGTGAATTGTACCCCAAAATAAAAAATGCACTCGAAATACATCTTGTTTCGTAATTTCCGCTAATTGTTGTACAGTACAACCAATACGTTCATAGCCAGTTAAACGATATGTTACAATTGTCGCCTCTACTGGATTACTTTTTTCTAAAAGACCATGTATTTCCTTCCACAATCTTTGAGCCAATTCACTCCTCACATATGGAATTCCAGTGAGAAAACGTTTCACCCACATCATTATTTCTGTATCTTGTTGAATTGGAATAAATTTCGTATTCGCCTGTTGTAAATTCGAAATAGTTTGGACAATTAATGATAATCTCTTCCAAAACGTTGCACCTAATTCACCATAGTGTAAACCATGTAAATACGTCGGAAAAGCAAATACATCTTCCCATTTGTTTAATTGTATTTTACCAGTAGTCGTTAACACGTATGTATTTTCATGTATAGCTTGAACCAACTCCGCTTGTAACAACTTTGAAACTTCTCGATCATAATCAGCTCTATCTAATGATTTATATATCCCAAACAAAAAAGAAATTCGGAACATATTACCATCTTGTAATGTTTGCGAAGATCGCTTTCCTTTTAATAAATAATAAATAGAAGAAACGGTTCTTTCACCATTCAATTGTTTTAAACAATATAATAAAGTATATTGTAGCTGCATTACCGCTTCCACCCTTCAATATAACTTAATTTCTTTTTCAGTATGATTACACGTTTACTGTTACTAATTAAACTTATCATATTCGCGCTCTATACTTGTATATATTCTATTGTATCAAACGTAGTAACATTTAAGTATTTTGGAAATCTTATGAAATAATTCAAAAATAAGTTGACACTCTAATTGATAAGCATTATCATTATAATTTTATGTTGAAAAGTTTTAAAAACCGTTTTACAATAAAGTTATAATTTTTATGGCGAACTTTTCACATACATATTATCAGGAGGGAAAAAAGATGGCAAAATATACAATCGTTGATAAAGATACTTGTATTGCATGCGGTGCTTGCGGAGCTGCTGCACCAGACATTTATGACTATGATGATGAAGGTATTGCATTTGTAACATTAGATGATAACCAAGGTATCGTTGAAATTCCAGATGTATTAGTTGAAGATATGATGGATGCATTCGAAGGTTGTCCAACTGACTCAATTAAAGTTGCTGACGAATCATTTGATGGCGACGCTTTAAAATTCGAATAGTCGTTTATTAACTTCAAAAAAACCCCCTCCTAAATATGAGGGGGTTTTTTTGTTCACTCTTTCATTTCCCTTAACAAAAAACCATCAGCAGTAATACTGCCGATGGTTTAATATTTTCAAGCGTTTTTCATCTTTGCAAATACCCATACTTTCAGGCGTGAAAATAACGCTACAAATACAATCGTCACAACAATTCCTTTAATTATATTAAACGGTAATATAGCCGTTATAATAGTTTGCCGCATAACATCACTAGACATAGCTGGTGAATTTAAAAACCAAGTGTACGCTGGTAAAATAATGAAGTAGTTTAACACACTCATAATAACCGTCATAGTAATTGTTCCTAACATTAATCCTGTAGTTAAACTTTTTACTGAACGATACTTTCGGAATAAGAATGCTGCCGGACCTATAAATAAACATCCCGCTATAAAGTTCGCTATTTCTCCAACTGGCACTCCCGTTAAACTCCCTTGAATTCCATAGTATAAAACATTTTTAATAGCTTCTACAATTACTCCTGCAATCGGACCAAAAATAATCGCTGCAATTAAAGCTGGTACATCACTAAAATCAATTTTTAAAAATGGCGGAAGCCCTGGGAATGGGAAGTCCAACATCATCAGTAAATATGCAATACTACTTAGCATCGCCACACTCACCATCTGCACTACACTGTTTTTTTGTTTCATCTTTCTCTCTCCTTTTCCATCGATCTTCTCATGGAAAGTGGAAAGGTTCTGCTATGCCTATTTTTTCATAGAACGAAAAAACCCCTTGTGATTTACACAAAGGGAGAATTTCAAGGCACATCAAACAGACGCTCAAATACTTATCTTTTTTGAACGCTTGAACCTCCATCTTCTCCCATCCAGACTATACTGTCGGCTTTGGAATCACACCAAATCCTGCCTTAACGGCTCGCGGGCTTAGAACGACATCATTAACTGTTCATCACCGCCGGTCGGGATTTTCACCCTGCCCCGAAGATAGACCGATATTCTATTTTCTCCTTCATTATACAACAACATGATCGTATTGTGAACTAAAAAAGTGTAACTTATTATAAATAAGTTTCCTACTTTAAGTATATGTGATGGACTAAAAAATATTTTACAATACAACCCATATTTTTTATAATTCGGTATTTCTCTTATGAATCCCCTAGTCATATATAGTTAAAAGTGATAAGATGTTGAATTGTTAAGATAAGAACATTTTCTGAATTATGGAGGAAATGTCATGAAGAAAGAGAAAAGACACTCTATTCGAGAAGCAATGAAAAAAAACTTAAGAAAAGAATACTTTTACTTAAAAAAGGAATTGCTTTTCTACTGTCCAATTGATTTAGGCACATTCTCAAGTGAGACATACTACGCTACTTTTGATCAAGATGGCATAAGTATTTATCAGTATGATAAAAAAACAGAAAGTAAATTAAAATTGTGTGAGCGTCATCCATGGAAAAGTTGGAATAAAGTGAAAGTTGATCACTATTTGACAACTTCTCAATTTATTTTCCAAGGTGAGCGAAATTGGATTTTATCCCTTTTCCAAAAAGGAAAAGAAGCTCAAAAAATAATTGAGGAACATACATCTTTACAAACAGAAGTTGTTTCCCGTTCTTTTTTCAAAAAACTTCCTGGTTTCCGTTCTAATACACCATTGAATAAATACATCGGCAGCATTTGTTACACTGCACTTATTGCATTTTTATTAAAATGGATGATTCCATTTCAAGCACCACAAATCGCCCTGTATTCTATTTCAATTGGCTTTATGCTTCTTGGCTTACTTTGTCTTACAATCGGTTTAATCGAACCAACTATTGTACTGTTTCGGACAAAAGAAAAAACAAGAACAAAAGTCTTTTACTTATATAGCTACTTAGCTATTTCTGGATTTATATGTGTCTTTATTTTTTGGTAAAAAAAGAGCTAGTTTGACTAGCTCTTTTTTAATCAACGTATAATTGTTGATTCGGATAGATTCGCTCTTGTTGCAATCCATTTCTCACTTTAATTTCATCAACTGTCATACTAAATTTCCGAGCAATGCTGACTAAAGTATCACCTTTTTGTACGACATATAATGATGATGACACGACTTGATTTTTTTGTTCATTTAAAACAAGCAACGGATTCATCGCATTCCTTTTCTCCATCGTCCATCTTCCTTGATGCACTTCTAAATGTAAATGCGCGCCTCGCGATTCTCCTGTATTACCGACCTCTCCAATTAGCTCTCCTTTTGAAATATTATCCCCTTGAACTACATATCTCTTATTTAAATGCGCATAAACAGCCTCGTATTCTCCATGTTTAATAAACACAACATTCCCATAACTACTTGAAAAATAAGACCTCGTCACCTTACCATTTTGAATAGCCGCAACAGGTGTTCCAATAGGCGCAGCTATATCAATACCATAGTGCTTCCCATGCCTTGTCCCAAAATAATCACTTATCCGCCCTTCAACAGGCCATATCCACTGATTTTCTTCAGCGTAAACATGTAATTGAGATAAAAATAATATACTCAATAGCATCACGCTACATTTTAACGCTTTCATATACATCCTCCGTTTTCTAATAACCATCATACCTTCTCTATTGTGGTATATTACAGAAAAAAGTATACAAAAAAAGAAAGTGAATTACTCCACTTCCTTTTCTTCTTTATCACGAAAAACAATTGCACTGCGGTTATATTCCACATCTTTCACTTGTAAACGAGCATTTATTACTCTAGCAATCGCAAAGAAATAGTCAGATAACCTATTTACATACTTAAGGACAATTTCATTTATTTCTCCTTCTTTTTGCAATGACACGATGCAGCGTTCCGCCCTTCTTATAACTGTACGTGCAATATGGATAGTGGCCGACGCCTCGCTACCGCCTGGTAAAATAAAACGCTCTAACGTCGGTGCTTCTTCTATATACGAATCAATCCTTCTTTCTAAATACTCGACCATTTCTACCGTTACTTTATAAGGAATTTTTTGCTCAACTACCGCTAAATCTCCTCCACAATCAAATAGTTCATGTTGAATATTTTCAAGTTCATTATAAATGTCACGAAAGCGTTCTTCTTGCAACTTAGTCATCGCATATCCGATATGAGAATTCGCCTCATCAATTGTGCCATAGGCTTCTACACGTATATGATCTTTATCCACTCGACCACCTATTACACTTGTTTTCCCTTGATCTCCTGTTTTTGTATATAGTTTCATTTCATTACGACACCCCTCTTATTATTTTCAGTTCTAATCAATATAGAAAAAGTTCTACTATTCTTTATTTAATTGAACTTACAAAAAAATAAAAAACAGTAGAACTTTTATTAATCATCATCCTTAAAGAACATGTATATCTAAATTAAACGATTCGGTAAATATACAGAGAATGTAGTTCCTTCTCCAACAACACTCGATACAGAAATTTTACCATCATGCCCTTGAACAATATTTTTAGCAATCGCAAGCCCTAATCCAGTTCCAACTTTATTCCCGCGCGTTCTCGCTTTATCAGCTTTATAGAATCGATCGAACAAGAATGGAATATCTTCTTCTGGAATACCAGCACCTGAATCTTGCACTTCGAAAGTAAGGCCATTATTTTTCGTATCAATTACAAGTGCAACATGCCCACCTGCATTCGTATGACGGATTGCATTATCAATTAAATTCGTCAACACTTGTTCCATACGGTCTGCATCAAACGGGTATTGTTCAATTGGACTTTGGAAATCAACTGTTAATTGGACTTCTTTATCCTTTGCAATCCCTTGGAATTTACGGCCAATTTTTTCGACAAATGGATGAATATCTACTTCACCTATATGTAACTCTACATGACCACTTTCCATACGAGCTAAATCTAATAACTCATTTACAAGTTTACCTAAACGAACAGATTCATCATAAATAATTTGGACAAACTCATTAATTTCTTCTTTCGTTTGCACAATATCATCTAAAATTGCTTCACTATACCCTTGAAGCATTACCATCGGTGTACGTAGTTCATGTGAAACATTCGCAATAAAGTCTTGACGCATCTTCTCCAGACGACGTTCTTCCGTCATATCTCGCAGTACTGCTACAGCTCCACGAATTTTCGTTTGGTTGTAAAGTGGTGTCATAAGAACTACGTAGTTACCTTTTTGCAAATTAATTTCAACAACTTGCTGTTGTTCGCTTTCTACAACAAGATGGAATAATTCAACAAGTTCAGAAGGCAATTTTTTACTCAATTCTAATTCTTTTTCTTCTTGCCAAACTTGTAAGAAATGTTCTGCCGGTGGGTTGATAACAACGACTTCACCTTCTTGATTTAACGTAATAACACCATCAGCCATACTACTCAAAATGCTAGTTAACTGCTCTTTTTCTTGTTGCAATGCATTCATATTAAACTTCAACTGCTTTCCCATTTGATTTAAAGCAGTTGCAAGCTCACCAATTTCGTCCTGAGACACCATAGGAGCTTTCGTATCAAACTTCCCGCGCGCCACCTCAAAAGCAACCTCACGCATTTTACGGAGCGGTGCTGTAATTCGAGTAGATAAGAAAAATGCAAAGAAAGTTGTTAAAATAATCGCAATCCCGGCTGATAAGAAAATAAAATCAGTTGTTCTCTCCATCCCTTGTATTGGAACTTGCAAAGATTCATATACAAACACAGCACTTTGATTTTTTGACTGCACTGGTTTCCCGACGATCATAATATCATTTTCAGTGTTTTTATTCTTCCTACTATTAGAAGCTTTTCTAATGTTATTCTTAATTTCCTTTTTATCTGTAAAAACAGCTGCTAATTCTTTATCACTTTTCAAATCATCTATTGTAAGAGTAACTAATCCTTCTTGTTTCGGCGAAGAAGAAATTTCCTTACCATCTTCTACAATAATAATCCTTGAAAGTGGATCAGAAAATTTGTAAGCGATATTTTCAATCGTTCTTACATCGGCACCTTCTTCAATTAACTCTGTGACACTTGTTGCAACTTTCTGAAGCCTAGCTTCACTCATATCAACATAATACGTTCTAAAAAACTGCGAAAGTAAAATAGCAACAAATCCAAGAACAAACGAAACGAGAAGTAATATGGTCATCCATAACTTCCCTACTACACTTCTCCAAAGCATCAGTCGTTCACAACCTCAAACTTGTAACCTACGCCCCAAACCGTAACGATCATCTTCGCTGCATCAGGTGATTTTTTACTTAGCTTTTCACGCAAACGCTTTACATGTGTATCAACTGTACGTAAATCTCCGAAGAATTCATATTGCCATACTTCTTTTAGCAATTGCTCACGATCGAATACCTTATCAGGGGCTTTCGCTAAGAATAATAGTAATTCATATTCTTTCGGCGTTAAGTTCACTTCATTGCCATCTGCTGTAACACGGTGTGCATCGTTATCAATTGTTAAATGTGGGAACACAGTAACATCTTTCGTCGTTGTATCTTGTGTAAAGAATGTTGTTGGTACAGCACGACGTAATACCGCTTTCACACGAAGCACTACTTCACGCGGGCTAAACGGCTTTACAATATAATCATCTGTCCCAACTTCAAATCCTTGTACCCTATTTACTTCCTCACCTTTTGCTGTCAGCATAATAATTGGTGTTGCTTTCTTCTCACGAATTCCTTTACACACTTCAATACCATCTTTGCCAGGCATCATAATGTCTAATAGGATTAGATCATAATCATTTTGTAACGCCATTTCTAAAGCTGTATCACCATTATCTGCTTCTTCAATTGTGTATTGTTCTCTTTCTAAATACATTTTCAATAAACGACGAATACGATCCTCATCGTCTACAATTAAAATTCTTGATTCATTTTCCATTTCTACCCGTTACGTATTTTAACGCAACGGTTTACACCTACCCTTCTACAATATGATGCTGCACCTATTCTCGTTTAACAAAGCATATCTTTAAACGTTCCACTTTCCATATTATACTTCACAAGAATAATAAATTTTGTTCATTTTTTTTCCAAAACTATGTATTTTTTTTGAACAGTATATTTGGTCCTCGACATCATTTTACAAAATCAACCGCTACTTTGTCATGTTTTTCTCAAAAAAGAAGAAAAGTTGACAAAAATAAAATAGGAAAGTGACATGCACTCTCCTATTTTATTTCTCTATGCATATGAATGTAAACCCGCGATAATTAAGTTTACTACAATAAAGTTAAACATAATGATTGCAAAACCAATTACTGCAAGCCAAGCGGATTTCTCTCCATGCCACCCTTTAGATAAACGTAAATGTAATACCGCAGCATAAAAGAGCCAAGTAATAAGCGCCCAAACTTCTTTTGGATCCCAACCCCAAAAGCGCGTCCACGCTATTTGAGCCCAGATCATTGCAAAGATTAATGCCCCTAATGTAAACACCGGGAATCCAATTGCAATAGACCGATACCCAATTTCATCTAACAAATCACTATTCGTATTCTTTACTAACGGCTGAAGTGCTGCTGATACTCGTTTGCGCAAAACAAGTCTTAATACAATATAAAGTAGTGTTCCGACTATTACTGACCAAATAACAGTATTTAATTTTTTCGCATTTACAAACGCTGGAACCTCCACTGTTGGCTCTAACTTATTTTCTGTCATTAACTTCCCTTCATGTGGTCCCACTAAAGCTGGAAGGTTATACTTCATCTCAACTTGTTGTTCATTTTTATCAATCCATTGAAACTTCGCTTCGTATTTCATACTAGAGAATACCGTTGTTACTGCAATAAATCCAACAGTACAAACAAGTGTGAAAACTACCGTTTCTAACCAAAATGTACGTTTACTTCTCGTTGATTGATCTACATTTTTCAATAAATACATAACGCCCGTAATAAAACTAATTGCTAAGATCGCTTGTCCTGCTGCTGCAGTCGTCACGTGAATATGTAACCAATTACTTTTTAAAGATGGAATAAGCGGGGATATCTCCCTCGGGAACATACTTGCATAAGCAATTAATAAAAGCGCAACTGGTAATGCAAATAGTCCGATTATACTTACGCGGTACATAAAATACATCACAATAAATGCTCCGACAAGCATCATACCGAAAAATGTACCAAACTCAAAAAAGTTACTAACTGGCGCATGCCCTGATGCAATCCACCTTGTAACAAAATATACTGTTTGTGCAATAAACCCTAATATTGTTATAATTATACCTACATTTGCCCACCTATGACCTTTTTCTTTGATTGCTCCGCCAAAAAATAGAGTTGCAATTAAATATAAGATGAAAGCGGCAAACAGAAAATTACTACTTATTTGCACCATATCGTTTCCCCACCTTAACTAATTTTTTTATCGGTTATTTTATCATGTGGTTGCGGAATCGCTGTTCCTTCTAAAACTCTTTCAATATCTTTCTTTAAACCGAACCAATTTTTATTTGTATGACCTGCAACCCACCACTCATCATTGACGCGTTGTATCCAAATACGGCGATGGTTCCAATACATACCTTGAATCACACCAACCATAAATATAAACCCACCAATACCAAGAATCCAAAGCGTTAAATCTTTTCTTACAGTAAGTGCTGTTGCATTTTGCATTTCCACACCTGCAAATGACATTTTATATTTATTGTTTCCATCAGGTTCTATATTTTGCCGAATACCAACAAAGCTCACTTCACCATCTGGTGTTTCCGGGGTAAACATTTTAAAGACGAATGCAGGATTGTTTGGTAATTTTGTCTTCGTATTCGGCTTTCCATTCTCATCAAAATAAAAATCAGGAAAATAGCTTAATAGTTCTAGAGAATACCCGTTTCCTAGATCATATTTTTCTGTAGGATTCGCTAAATTCACTTTAATCGGTCCCCACTTTTGATTATTTGCTTTATTTTGCAAATGGAAGGACATACTTTTAAATTCACTTTCCTTATAATCCACTTGATAAACAGCAAATTGATCAAACTTCAGTGGCTCATTCACCCGAATTTCAGCTTCTTTTACCTTTTCTAATTTTGGTTTTTGACCTGCTATAGTTTCTCCTACTGCTTTATATAATACGGCATTCGTTTGGAAGTTTTTCGCAATCATTTTATCACCAATACGATCAATCGCATCATCAAAAACTTCTTTGTCCTTACTCTTATCATAAACTTCCTTTATAAACTTTTCGTTTTTCAAATAATATTGACCATCAGTTCCTGGTATTTCTTTCGTTTCACCATCGCGTAACCAAAGTGCTTCGTCTACATACATACTCGGTAAAAAACGTAGCATTGCACCAAATAGAAAAATAATAAGACCGATATGATTTACATATGGACCCCAGCGAGAAAAACGTCCCTTTTCCGCTAAAACGTTCCCGTCTTCCACTTTCACATTATAATTTCTTTTCTTTAAATTAATTTGAACTCGTTCTAAGTCGCCCTCTTGCGGCGAACCAGTCCCGTACACTCTCTGTCTCTTTAAAAAGCTTGGGTGTCTTTTCACCCCTTGTTTTTTTAATGCTTTATAAAGAGGAATTACACGGTCTAAGCTACATATAACAAGTGAAATGCCAATGGAAGCAATTAAAATCATGTACCACCATGATCCATATAAATTATTAAACCCTAATTGATAGTATAATTGCCCTAAAAATCCGTACTCTTTCTCATAATATTCAGCCGGTGCGATTCCTGGAGTTATGTACATTTCTTGCGGAAAAATAGTTCCTATTGCCGATGCAGCTAAAGTTATTACGATTAACCATACCCCTACTTTTACAGAAGAGAAAAAACTCCAAATTTTATCGATTATCGTTTTCGTATGTGTGAGAGATCTCCGGGCACTCCCCTCATATCTCATATCCAATAAATTCACATTTTCATTGCTTTCAAATGGTTTCCCACAAGCTTCACAAAAAACGGTTCCTATCGGATTAACATGTCCACATTCACACTTAATTTCTTTCAACACTCTCACCACCCCAGTATCTATATGTACTATTGTATATTCTACCTTCAAGTTACCGCAATACTCAGAATTCTTAAAACGAAGGTGCTATACACCAAGCACCTCTTATGTAAAGGCTTTCTTTATTATGGAGTAATTTTCTTCAAATAGGCTTCCAGTTGTTCCTTCGTTTGCTCACCTATAATTTTCTCAACAACCTTGCCTTCTTTATCAATTAAAAAGGTTGTTGGTAATGGTCCCACTCCATATGTACCTATGATCTTTTGTCCTTTATCAATCGCAACCGGGAATTTCAAACCATATTGGTTCACAAAATTTTTCACTGCGATATCCGTTTCATCTGCATCTAACGCGATAATTTCAACGCCTTTTTCTTTATACTTTGGGTATAACTCATTCATGTACGGCATTTCTTTTTCGCAAGGCTTACACCAAGTTCCCCAAAAATTTAAAAATACACCTTTTCCCTTTAAATCTTTCAGTTCAATTTTCTTTCCTTCTAAATCAGTCACGACAAAGTTAGGTGCTTCTTTCCCAATTTGCATTTTCTCTTTATCAGCAAAAAATCCTTGATACAGTGTAAATCCTACAGCACCGCTTAAAATGAGCAGAATGATAACACGAAATAATAGGCGATTTTTTTTCATATTTTCTCTCCTCTCTTCGATGAATATATGTATTCTTTTTTACAAATGTTTTATTGAATAAATCACCAGCGGAGCATTCCACTGGTGAAAGTTTCAATCTATAGCTTATCGTGGTTTTGTAGTCGCCAATGCACGTAATTGCTTCACCTCATGCGGTGTCAATTCTCTTGCATCACCAGGTCGCAAACTACCTACTTCTAAAAAGGCATAACGTTCACGTTTTAATTTCATTACTTTACAATCTAACGCTTCAAACATACGACGTACTTGACGGTTACGTCCTTCATGAATCGTTAATTGTACAATCGCCATCTCTTTACGCTTGTCCCAAGAAATAATTTTCACTTGTGCTGGTGCTGTTTTCCCGTCTTCCAGCGCAACACCTCGTTCTAACATGCGAATTTTCTCACCTGTTAATGGCCCTTTAACTTTCGCAACATACGTTTTTTCAACTTTATATCTCGGATGCATTAATACATTTGCAAAGTCCCCATCGTTTGTCATCAATAATACGCCAGACGTATCATAATCTAAGCGTCCGATTGGGAATAAACGTTGTCTAATTTCAGGGAAAAAGTCTGTTACAACATTTCTTCCTTTATCATCTGATACACTTGAAATTACACCAGTTGGTTTATATAGTAAAAAATAAACAGGTTCTTCTTTTTCAAGAGGGATGTTATTTACTTCTACTTTATCTTGAGGAGTTACTTTTGTTCCTAACTCCTTCACTATTTTTCCGTTAACTTTCACTTTTCCTTGCTGAATTAATTCCTCAGCCTTCCTTCTCGATGCAATACCTGCTTGCGCAATCACTTTTTGTAATCGTTCCATTTCTTTTTTTCACCTCAAATTTATCTTACCTTCATTAGAAAGACTTGGCAACCGCCTAAGCTTTACGCCATTTGCTTCGCCTAGCCTTAACAACATAGCGATGATAATAAACGTATAAAGGCCAATACACGTTTTCACCCTTTATTATTGTTTACACTTTTTCATATTGCTCACAATAAAAGTTCATCATTTTGTCAAAAATACCGCATAAAAAAACCACTATTAAGCTACACCTTAATAGTGGTCGTATACGTATTATAAGCGAAATAGCGTAAAAAATGAATACCATTAATGAAACAATAAAGAAACAAACACAATTGAGCAAATAATCCCGATTAAATCTGCAAACAGTCCTACTTTTAGTGCATCTCCCATTTTTCTAATACCAACAGCCCCAAAGTATACCGTTAAAATATAAAAAGTCGTATCTGTGCTACCTTGCATCGTAGAAGCTAATCTCCCAATAAACGAGTCTGGTCCATATGTAGCGATTAAATCGGTCGTTATACTTAAACCTGCAGAGCCCGAAATCGGACGTATAAGTGCCAGTGGAACGATTTCTGCTGGTACATGAATAAAATCTAACATCGGCTTCATTACCGATATCATCGCATCTAGAGCACCTGATGCCCGGAAAATAGAAATAGATACAAGCATTCCAACCATAAACGGCAAAATTGAAACTGCAATTTGAATCCCTTCTTTTCCCCCCTCAACGAACGATTCATACGTTGGAACTTTTTTTATCGTACCATATAAAAGGATAAAACCGATTACACAAGGGATTACCCATAATGAAATTGTATTTACAATGCTCATTTTTTCCGCCCCTTTCTACTCCTTCTCTGGTAAAAATAGCGGTCAATCCAAATTGCCCCGATCATCGATAACACTTGTGCAATGAATGTTACACCAACGATTTCTGTAGGGTTTGCTGATTCATAAGTCATTCGAATTGAAATTACAGTGGTCGGAATTAATGTAATTGCTGATGTATTTAAGGCTAGGAACGTCACCATAGAACGACTTGCAGAATCCTTCCCACCGTTTAACTCTTTGAGTTGCTCCATTGCTTTAATGCCCAGAGGTGTTGCTGCATTTCCTAATCCAAAAAAGTTTGCCATCATATTTGATAAAATGAATCCCATTGACGGATGATCCTTCGGTATTTCTGGAAACAATCTTTTGACTATCGGCATAAAAAGTGAAACTAACTTTTTTAACAATCCTGCTTCTTCTGCAATTTTCATTAAACCGAGCCAAAATACTAAAACACTAATAAGTCCAATACATATCGTAACCGCATCTTTTGACCCTTCAAAAACGGCTTTATTCACCTCTTCCATCGTTCCATTTATCATGGCATATACAATCCCTATAACTGCCATCGCTACCCAAACGAGATTAACCATCTGTACCAACACCTATCATGTAAGAAAAGATTTCTTTTACATTATTCCAATACATTCCCGTCGTAGCTACTAACTTCCGCTTACTGTAAAACAAATTACGTTCTCCAACTTTCTCATTACCAACAAAAATTTCCGTTTTCCCAATTTTCACTCCATCCGAAGGTTTTACACTTTTATCAAGTTCAACTTTTAATAACACATTCTTCCTTTCCTCTGCAGTTAAAGGTACGGAAAAACTATTTTTCGTGTAAACATGATTGGCATACTTCTTTTCATTTATTTCGGCAAGTGTTCCTTGCCCTAAAACTTTTGTTTGCTTATAGCGTTCAAAGCCTTTATCAAACAGGTTCATATGATCGTTCCAATCGCTAGAAGCACTCAAAGTTACCACAATTAAATCCAGCCCATCTTTTGAAGCGGTCGTGACAAGTGTCCGCCCGGCTTTTTTTGTAAAACCTGTTTTCCCCCCTGTTGCAAATTCATAATAAGATGTCACGAGTTTATGTTTATTTTTCCACGGATAATCCCAAGAATCTGATTTATATGTTTTTGTTCCAAAGATTTTCTTAAAAGTCTCGTTCCCCATGGCATATTTCGTTAATAATGCCATATCATACGCTGACGAATAATGCGATCCATCCCCATCCAAGCCATGTGGGTTTGAGAAGTGAGTATCTTTCATTCCGATTTCTTTCGCCTTTTCATTCATTAAATATACGAACCCGTCTATACTCCCTCCAACATTTTCAGCAATTACTTGCGCTGCATCATTACCAGATCTGAGCATTAATCCGTAAACTAAATCTTCTAACTTTACTTTTTGTCCAGGTTTTAAATAAATGGCCGACCCTTCTACCCGTACCGCTTCATTACTAACCGATACCAATTCTTTCATTTTTCCTGATTCAGCAGCTAACAATGCTGTCATAATTTTTGTTATACTAGCAATTTTTTGTGGCTCATGTTCTAATTTCCCATACAGTACACGGCCAGAATGCTGTTCCATTAATACTGCGTTACGAGCACTGACACTACTGTTCATCTCTGCATATGTAGGAATCGGC
This sequence comes from Bacillus sp. H1a, assembly GCF_000633475.1. Lineage (NCBI taxonomy): Bacteria > Bacillati > Bacillota > Bacilli > Caryophanales > Bacillaceae > Bacillus > Bacillus sp. H1a. Next base: position 137,563 of record NZ_AYMH01000003.1, read on the forward strand.
ATAACGCTTGCGTACATTATAATTAGCGTAATGATTATACAAATTCGTCTCATATTTCCCCCCACGTCCTTTTGGCACTTTTTGTACAAGTGTATGCTTGGCCTTTTAAAATATGAACGAAATCTCCCTTCCAATTCCAATAAAAAAGACGCATGGGATATGCGTCTAATACGGTGTCCATTCAATTTGTTTTGCACTTTCAAATCTCTTTTCTACATCGGACCAATTTACAACATTCCACCAATTTTTAATATATTCATCTTTTCGATTTTGATATTGTAAATAATACGCATGTTCCCAAACATCAAGTACAAGGAGTGGTATCGTATCCCATTGTGTAAATAATTGATGAAGCGTGCTCTGTAAAATTTCTAACCTTCCTGAGCGGGGTACCCATACAAGAATTGCCCACCCTGAACCTTCCACTTTAGAAGCTGCTTCTGTAAAATGTTTTTGAAAACGTAAAAAGCTTCCAAAGTCTTGCTCAATCTGTTGTGAAAGAGCACCTCTTGGGCTTCCACCACCATCTTTTTTCATATTGCCCCAAAATATTGTGTGTAAATAATGACCTGATCCATGAAAAGCAGCTTCTCTTTCCCAATGCTTTATTAAATCAAATTTATTTGTTTTTCTCGCTTCTTCCATCATCTTCTCCGCTTTATTTAAACCTTCCACATAACTACGATGATGTTTATCATGGTGTAACATCATAATTTCTCGTGAAATATACGGTTCCAACGCATTATACGGATAAGGTAATGGCGGGAGTGTATGCCCACCAATCGGAACAGCCCGTTCGCTATCCCCTCTTTCATATAATTCATATTCCTCTTCTTCCTGCATAAACACTTCCTGTAAATGGTGCTGAATATGTTCTACATCATCACTTATTTCATACATAAATTCGGCATCTGTATCGTATTCATGCTCTTTCATACGTTCTAATAACGTTTGAATTTTATAAGCAAGCATATGGACATCATACACTTCCATTGCGCGGCTATCTAATACGTGAAGAACACTTTCACACCAGCTTTCTACTTCATGAAAGTAATCTGTAAATACACCTTGCTGACTCATGTCACACCTCCTTGATGCTATCCACTTTAACTATATTCAATTAAAATCCCTTATATAACTGGACAAAAAGAAAAGAAGCTAAGTGACTTTAGCTCCTTTTCCTTCACCTTAATTAGTATTTGTGTAACATCTTCGTTTGGTAATCTGTCTCATAATATTCTAGTTCTTCACGCATCGCCTGAAACTTGCCTTCTAAATCCTTCATCACTTGTTCTATGGATGCAGGGGGTGTTTGCTGAAAAACAATAGAATTTTTCCCTGTATAAGCAGAACGACTATTTTCATACCAATGATCATTCTTTGGTGAAAAAAACTCTGCAATTACTTGATGATAAATCTTATACAAAACTTTTTCAGCTGCGGTCTTTCGAAATGGCTGGCTATTCAACAAAACAAAACATGCATCAAGCCCTTCTTCACAAAAAACAAGAAGCCTTCTTATTGATGCTAATAATCCTTTATAATATCGTTCGTTTCCCGCTGGTGTCTCCTCCACTAAAGAAGGTAACGTATGATAGTTCACATAATTAGTTATCAAGGAAATTACATCTTCTAAAAATATAGAAACTTGTTCTGTTTGATTTTCCACCATCGAATTAGACATTTCTTCTCTCTCCTTTGCCATTTTACGCTATTTCTACTCTTTTATTTTTATGTAATTCAGCCAATATTTCTTGTACTTTCCCCACTGTTTCCTCGTCAAAATATCTTTGAAAGTCTGTTACCTCATTGAGATACAAACGCTTTTGTACACGAAGCTCTTTATTTTTCACTAAACAAGCGATGGCTACAATATCTCGTAAATATACGTCTTGTTCTTCTACTTTATAAACTGGATTTCCTTCAAACGGAGTAATTTCTTGTAAAACTTCTTCAAAATATCGAACATATAAGACAGAAAAGGTTTTTTCTTGATCATTTAGTATATATGTCACTTCAGATCTATTAAAAAAATCTTCTGATGTATTAGGTTTTGCTTTCTCTAATTCATATCCTGCATAACCTATTATTATCATCTACTTTCCCTCTTTTCCTTCTTTTGCTTTATCCCGCTATTTGAGCAGTAAGACTCCTACCTCAAAGTTCGGCTATTACGAGGAAGTTAGGTGGGAGATCCAACTGCCCGTAAAAGCCCGATTGGTGTGGGCTGATAATCAGTAGGGGATGAACAAAACCACCACTGATTAAAGTTTCACTTTATTCTAACTCAATTTTCTGATAAACGAAATATTCTTTTAAATATAACCTATATAAAAAATAGCTTTCATATACAGGAAATTACCTTTTTATTTTTCTTGAAGTTTGTCATAATAATATTATTGTCTCAGTTTTCTTACACAAGGAGAGTTGTATTTATGTCGTTTTCATGGAAACGTTTCTTACAGATTGGGAAAATCATCTTCCCATTTGTTGTCTTAACAATTGTATTCTTTCAGGCTAAAAAAGAATTAGCAGGTATTTCTTTTTTAGAAGCGATCCAAACAATTAAAAACATTCCAACTGGAGGAGTCTTTTTAGCAATTACACTCGGTGCATTTGCCGTATCAACAATGTTCTTTTATGACTTTGTTATGCTTCGTTACTTAAAAGCAGACATACCTGTACAAAAGATTTTCCGCATCTCATGGATTGCTAACACTTTGAATGGATTTATCGGTTTTGGCGGTCTTGTCGGAGCTGGTGTACGTACAATGCTATATCGTCCGCATATAAAAGAGAATGGGAAACTTATTAAAAGCATTGCATGGATGACAACTGCATTTATTAACGGATTAGCTATTCTTTCATTCCTCGGTCTCATCGGAATATTAGATACACGGTTTATTCTGCACGAAAAACCGTGGTTATGGCCTGTTCTTATCTTCTTTGCTCTTTTCGTTCCTATATATATTGGGTTTTCTAAAATTAAAAATAGAAAAACAAAACAAACAGAAGGACAGGAGAATGCAGAAGAAGAGAAAAATCCAACTGTTTTATATTCATTAGTTTCATTAGTTGAGTGGGTATCTGCTGGCATCGTTATGTATGTCATATTAATATTGTTTGGAATTGATATCGACTTTCAAAAGTTTTTAGGTGTTTATGTAATTGCGGCTTTAGCCGGTGTCGTAAGTCTTGTTCCTGGTGGCCTTGGGTCGTTCGATCTTGTCTTCTTAACTGGACTAGGACAATATGGCGTTGATACAGGCGTGTTACTACCTGCTATGTTGTTATATCGCCTTGTCTATTACATATTACCATTCTGCCTTGGTCTCATTTTTGCAGCCTTTGAAATGACAGGAGCAGCCATTAAAAAGATTGAAGATAAACCATTTATTGCACCTGCTTTAGAAACAACTGGTGTGATTTGGACTTTACAACGTGATTTTTTAGGGAAATTAGGTTCATGGGCATCTGCCGCTTTAACAGCATTTGCTGGCTTAATGGTTATTTTATCAACTATTCTACCAACAAGCATAAATCGAGCTCACGCCTTACATATTTTAGCTCCAAAGCATCTTATTCAATTTTCTTTTAGCTTGTCATTAACATTTGGTATTCTCCTCCTTATTCTTTCGCGAGGAATATATTATGGAACAAAGCGTTCTTATTATATGACGATTGTTTCTTTAATTGGAGCAGCAATCTTTAATACCCTAAAAGGAATTGATATTGAAGAAACCTTTATTTTATTAATCGTACTTGCTGTATTATATATGCTTCGCAAAAGATTTGTACGCGAGAAAATGGAAGTCTCTCTTTCTGATATCGTAAAAGTTTTTCTATTCTTATTGCTAACGTTATATTTATATAAAAACCTAGGTATTTTATTTGCAGGTGCAAAAGAAGCGTTCAAACCTGATTTTGTCGTTCGGAATATTACACAAGTTCAACGAAGCGCATTAGCAGCTGCATTCTTCGTTCCCACCTTTTTACTTATAGGCTCACTAATTGCCAATCGTTACCGTAGTGAATTTCCCGGGCAACCGGCTAATGATAAAAGGTTACAAAACTTTTTAGATGAACATGGTGGAAATGTACTTAGTCATTTAGGTTTTTTAGGAGATAAGCAGTTCTTCTTTAGTAGTGACGGGAAAGCACTTCTTCTCTTTTCAATCACTGGAAAACGTCTTGTTGTACTAGGCGATCCAATTGGTGATTCATCCTCCTACCGTACTGTGTTGCAAGAGTTTTTAGCTGAAGCAGATCGATTTGGATATATTTGCGTATTCTATCAAATCGAAAGTAAATGGATGAGTTTATATCACGATTTCGGTTATAACTTCTTTAAACTTGGTGAAGAAGCTGTCGTTGATTTAAATACGTTTACTATAACCGGAAAAAAACGTGCGGGTATGCGAGCTACTTTCAACCGTTTTGAACGAGAAGGTTATACATTCTCTATTCATCAGCCACCATTCTCAGACGAATTATACGAAGAATTAAAGAAAGTGTCTGATGCTTGGCTCGACGGAAAAAAAGAGAAAGGTTTTTCACTTGGGTACTTCGATCGTGAGTATATTAGTCGTGCTCCTATTGCCACATTATCTGACGCAGAAGGAAAAATTGTTGCCTTTACAACCTTTATGCCAGTATATCAAAGCGGAATATTATCTGTTGATTTAATGCGTTATTATCCAGATGCTCCTAGTGGTATTATGGATGCAATCTTCATCCACTTATTCCACTGGGCAAAAGAAAATGAATACCATTCCTTTAATATCGGTATGGCACCACTCTCAAATGTTGGTTTATCAACGCAATCATTCTGGTCTGAACGAGTTGCCGCAGCAATCTTTAATAATGTCCGTTATACGTATAGTTTCAGTGGATTACGACATTTTAAAGAAAAATATAAGCCAGCATGGAGCGGAAAATATTTAGCATTTCGAAAGAATCATTCTTTACCAATTACTATGCTCTCTGTAACAAAATTAATAGGAAAACGAAAAAACAGCTAAATACTTAGCTGTTTTTTCGTTTTTGAACTTGTACAGTAAACTCCTTTTCATACTTCTTACCATTTATATAGAAATTTCCCCACATTTTATATGTTCCTTCTTCTGGAAATGTAATACGATATTGTAATTGCTCATCCGTATCAACAGGAGTGGCATATAAAAAATGTTCCCTCGTTTCATCAACGATATATAGAGAGTCAACTTCTCCTCTTCCTGAATTTAATTTCAGCTTTTCTCCTTTTTTTGCTTGAAACTGAAATGTTAATGTTACTGCCTCATTCGGATGCAATGCACCAAATAAGAGAGAAACTTGATACTCTCCTATTTTTTTTGTAAGTACAGTATCGATTGGAAGTTTCTTTTTATTGTTGTCCTTACTCTTATCCTTTTTTCCTTCTCCAAAATCTTGCTTAGAAAATGATTCCATAGACTTATTTTCGTCTTCATACAAAAATATTGTGTACCCTTCACCTTTCGCTACTTCTGAAGATAGCTTATATGATCCATTCCCAGCAAAGGTAGGCTTCATTTGTTGTATATTTTTCAACTGTTCATCCACAATAACTGCTTGAATTTGATCATTCACACCACGAACTTCATTATTCTTTTTATTTAGCAATTGAAACGAAATGTCGACTTTTTCATTTCCCTTTTTATTTTCCACATCCCATTTTACTTCCTGAACATCTCCTGTCGTTTCTACTGTTTCTTGATATTTTTTTATGTAAAATCCTCCTGCCACAATAAGTACTAATGCGATAAGCCCAATGACAAGATTTTTCAAAACATCACCTACCATTTTTAAAGTCTCTTTCCATACAAAACTTCTTATTATATATTCTAGATTATGATTTATGAAATCCTTCTATTTTGTACATATTACAAATAATAAAAAGATTTTAATTGACAGGATTCGTAGTGTATAATGCAAATGATATTGATTTCTATCAATACATAATAAGGAGGACTTTTCATGAGTGTACATATTGAAGCAAAACAAGGCGAAATTGCTGAATCTATTCTATTACCTGGTGATCCATTACGTGCAAAATATATCGCTGAAACATTTTTAGAGGACGTTACTTGCTATAACAACGTGCGTGGCATGTTAGGTTTCACTGGAACTTATAAAGGAAAGCGTGTATCTGTTCAAGGTACAGGTATGGGTGTTCCTTCTATTTCTATTTATGTAAACGAATTAATTCAAAGCTACGGAGTAAAAAATTTAATCCGCGTTGGAACTTGTGGTGCAATTCAAAAAGATGTGAAAGTACGTGACGTTATTATCGCAATGACAGCTTGCACAGATTCTAATATGAACCGCTTAACATTCCCAGGATTTGATTTTGCACCAGCTGCAAACTTCGCTCTTTTAAAGAAAGCTTATGATGCTGGAACAGAAAAAGGCTTACACGTTCGTGTTGGTAACGTTTTAACAGCAGACGTATTTTACCGTGAAAGCATGGATATGGTTAAAAAGTTGGGAGAATACGGTGTATTAGCAGTAGAGATGGAAACGACTGCTCTTTACACATTAGCAGCTAAATATGGTGTAAATGCATTATCTGTATTAACAGTAAGCGACCATATCTTCACTGGTGAAGAAACAACATCTGAAGAGCGTCAAACTACATTTAACGAAATGATTGAAATCGCTTTAGATGCAGCAATTCAGCAATAGTTTATTAAAGAGCTTGTCATACGTCTGGCAAGTTCTTTTTTATGTTAAGAAAACTTCGACAGTCACTATACCTCCTACTTTATGTGACTTTCTATAAAAAACTACTTTAGAAAGAGACAGATTTCCCCCTCTACTTTTTTGTAACGTTTGTTATAATTAAGAAATCATTTATATTACAGTATTTTCATACGAGGTGAAACAGTGAAAAACAGAAGCATCGTTTTTAAACTATTTTTATTAACATCAACATTATTTACAATCATATTTCTCCTTTTTTTCCTTGGACAATCTCTATTTTTAGAGAAGTTTTATATCAATAAAAAAGTAAAAACGGTTCAAACCGCTTTTGAAAAGTTCGTAGATAATTACGAAAAAAGCGACCAAAGCTTTGAGGAAACTAGAAAATTAAAACAAGAATTTCATGATAAAACAAATGCTGAAATGCAATTTTTAGATTCTAATGGAATTATTAAAAGTGAAAACAATTACTACATTGATGTGACTAACCCTGACAACAATCAAACCTATTCCATCCCACTTAATAATCTTTTAACACCAGAAGAATATAATAAATTCGAAAACTTAGGTTTAAAAACAGATGGAATAATTCACGTAGAGGGATTCATACAAGGTAATATAATAACACCAATAGAACTGACAATTAATTATAATCGATGGCGAAACGAAAATGTCAATTCGGATTTTCAATCAATTAGTGGTAATCCATCTAAAAATAGACTTACAAATCGATATAAAACTATGTCTCAGATCAGTTTTACTGGTGTGATATCTAAATTGCATCTCCCTTCCAAAGCTGAGGTTCGTCTTGCAAATGATATTGAAACATTACAAGCTGTTGATTATTTTGCAAACACCATCAGACAAGGTACTTCTAATTCAAATCAATTAAACACGTATATATTAGATAGTGGAGAAAATATAAAAAATAGTATCTTTGTAAAACCTATTATGGAAAACGGTAAAATTAAAGAATACGCTTTTGCAATCGCCTCTTTACAACCTGTTAATGAAGCAATGCTTGTTTTAAAAGATTATTACGTCTATGCCTTAATTATTGTGTTTCTCGTTATTATTTTGTTATCCTTTTATTACTCGAAAATCATTGTTAAACCATTAATTAAGATAAATCGTGTCACAAAAAAAATGGCTAATTTTGATTTTAGCGAGAAGTTACCTGTTGCAGCAGACGACGAAATTGGTGGATTATCAAGTAGTATTAATACACTCTCTGTAAACTTAAAAGACCGAATTGATCGATTAAATGTTGCAAATACAAAATTACAACAAGATATTGAACGCGAACGCCAATTGGAAAAAACGAGAAAAGAATTCATTTCTGGTGTGTCTCATGAATTAAAAACACCACTCAGTGTTATTCGTAGCTTCGCTGAAGGTATTAAAGATGGCGTAAGTAAAGATACGACATATTACACAGATGTTATTTTGGAAGAAACAGAAAATATGAATAGGCTTATTGTAGAAATGTTAGAATTAGCAAAACTAGAATCAGGTACGTACAAACTAGAAATGTCGACGTTCTCGATCGGCGAATTAATTCAACAAGTCTATGCAAAATTATCATTTAGCATGGAGGAAAAACATTTGCAAGTGGACGTCCATGCCGACGCTTCTCTATTTGTTAAAGCGAATCGTAGTCGTATTGAGCAGGTAGTTGTGAACTTACTTAGTAATGCAATTCGATATACTCCAGATGGAGAAAAAATACATGTCTCTGTTGTAGAAACGGAAGATAAAGTGAAAATTGAAATCGAAAACACAGGTAATCCTATTCCAGAAGAAAGCCTTGAAAAGATTTGGGATCGCTTCTACCGTTTAGACGCTTCTCGTAGCCGTCATACTGGAGGTACCGGCCTTGGGTTATCTATTGTGAAAAACATTTTAGATCTCCATCACGCCGAATACGGTGTGTATAATACTACTAATAGCGTTGTATTTTATTTTAATTTACAAAAAGTAAAAGAAGTCAAATAATTTGTCTTAATTTCACTAGGAGTTCACATGAAATTCACACTCTCCCTTTATAGTAAGAAACAAGTTAATCCTTTCCTTTACACACATAAAAGAGGAGAGTGCGTGAAATGAAACAAGCAGGACAACCTATTCAAAACGAAAAACAATTAGAAACTATCAAAAATATACTTTTACAATCTTCGAAACGTGATGGCTTATTATTCGTATTAGCTGTAAATTCTGGCTTAAAAGTAAGTGAAATCTTACAATTAAAAGTCAGTGATGTAATCGATGAAAATGAAAATGTTCGCCATTCCATTTTATTTTACAATGAAAAAGTAAAAAAACATAAATGGTTTGCTGTAAATGAAGACTTACAGCACGCAATCGAAGACTACATGAAAGAACGTAAAACTTGGAAACGCAATGAACCATTATTAAAGTCTCAAAAAGGAACAAAGTCTATTACGAGACAACATGCATGGTACATTTTAAACAAAGCTGCAAAAGAAGTTGGATTAGAAGGGATTAGCTCACATACACTTCGAAAAACTTGGGGCTATTGTGCATACAAATCAGGTGTTGATATTGCATTTTTACAACACTTCTTTGATCACAGTACTCCATCAAAAACTTTAAAGTATATCGGTATTGCTTAATAACTCTTATACATAAAAAAGGTTACCATTTATAAATTTGGTAACCTTTTTTATGTTTCATATTCTCTTTTCTTGTCTCTCCTATACTGTAGTGGTACTCTAATAGTAAGGGGGAGAAATTATGAACACATTAACAATTGAATTACCGAAAGAAACGGCTGAAAAACTTGATTTATTAAAGAAAGCTTATCAAAAGAAAACAGGTGCTACAATTTCTGAAAGCACTCTTGTTCAAACACTTATCTCAAAGGAATTTATCCAAGCGATAACTCCTTTTGATTTACAACAATTCGTCAATGGAAAAGAACAGCATTAATCGCTGTTCTTTTTTATTTTCAAAAAATAAATATTAAAAGTTTTTTATTTATTTTTCGAAAAACTATTGACTATGATAATGATAACCATTATCATTTAATACGAAGCCAACAATTGATGAATCAACCAAACGCTCAGTAACATTGTTACCCCTCTTTTTCATATAGAAAAGCACTGTACATTCCCCCTGTTTGTACAGTGCTTTTCTTGTTTGGATTTATTCAAATAAATTTAATTGCTCTGGTTTTGGCTCACCATATGTAATACTTACCATTTCCATCAACTGTTTCGCATTGTCCGCCGCATCCCCACCCGAATTATTGTTAAATAATACGTATATGTCCTTAGCCTTTTTTTTCAATTGCTCTAATCGTTCTACCCATTCTTCCAACTCATTATTATTGTAGCGATACAAACAACGAACTGCTCTCCAATTTTCTCCTTTGTCAAGCCACCCATGAACATTCCGGCCATGAAAGCGTATTAATGCCATATCTGAGTTCGTTGCTTCTAATATGAGTGGCACTGATCCTATTCCCGCCTGTGGTTCGTCACAAATTGTATGAATCCATTTTTCCCGTTCTAAAAACTGTAACGTCTTATCTCTCATTTCCGGATAAAACCATGTTTGATTTCGAAACTCTATTGCACACGGGAAGCCTTCCATTTTTTCTTTCGTATATCGAAGTAAATCTACATTTTTCTTTTTACAATCAAACCATGGCGGATATTGGAATAAAATCATTTTTAATTTATTTGCATCTTTTAGGGGCAAAATCGATTGTTTATAAACATCAAACATCTCTTCAAACGTAGAAAAAGGAATTTCACCTTTCATATGTCCTGTCATCCCTTGATAAGCTTTTACTATAAAAGAAAAATCTTTTGGCGTTTCCATCGCCCATTTTGTATAATTTCGTGCAGGTTGTATCGCATAAAATGAGCTATCCACTTCCACGATTGGAAAATTCCCACTATAAGTTCGCAATTTATTTCTATTTTCATAGGGATTAATATATAAAGAATCGTGATCTCCCCATCCCGTCACTCCAATGTAAAGCAAACGAATTCCTCCCTTCCCAACTTCATCTTAAACTCATTCTATTTACTTCACCAAAATCCTATCCGACCAATTTCATAAAGTAGCTCTTTCTTTAAGAGTATCCGTATAAAAATATGATATACTAGATGGAAGAATTTTTAAATTGAGGAGTTATTTATTTATGCTTCAAGACGACACTATTTTATCTCATGAAAATCGAATAAAAGAATTAGAAAATAAAGTACGGTTTTATGAAGAGCTTGTGAATCAATTACCACATCATTTCACATATAAAAATCCACATATTGGTTTACAAATAAAAAAAACGAGAACGTCTCATTCTATTCAGCACATACAAAAAGAAGATAAAGAGCCTAAATTTCATCTTACTTGCGATTCATTGTTCTTATTTGAACAACTCGAAAAACATTTTGTTCATATTTTCGATGCTTTTTCGCATCACGTCACTTTTATTGATAGTAAAGGTAACATTACATTATGTAACCAAGCTGCAGCAGATGATTTGGGTGTAGTACGAAATTCTATAATTGGAAAACCAATTCAACAATTATTAAACTTACCTGAAGAAAAAATTAAAGCTATTGAAACGTTAAAAACGGGAACTGAAATATATAATGAAGAAGTTTTAGACAAAAATTATGGTATCGTAAATAACCGCATTATTCGCGATTATAATGGAGATATTTTCAGGGTTATTAGCGTATTCCATTATTTAAATACAGAACGGGATGCCGAAAAGTTTTCCTTAGCTGGACGAATAGCAGCTGGGATTGCACATGAAGTACGAAATCCCCTTACAACGGTACGTGGATACTTGCAATTTTTACAAGAGAGCGTTTCTCCATCCAATAAAGATTTGTTTAAAAGTCTACTCATCCCTGAATTAGATCGTGCAAATAGCATTATTACAAAATTTTTAGCTATTTCAAAAACGCGTGAATTTACTAGAGAGCCGTTTCCCATCAATACATTTTTACGCGATTATATTCAACAACTACTCGCTAGTGAAGTTTTTTTACACAACATTTCTATTGATTATAATTTTTCTGCCGAATTAGATGATGTACTCGTCAATATTGATCGTCATGAACTCGTACAAGTTTTTTTAAACTTATTTCAAAATGCTGTCGATGCTCAAGGTGAAAAGCCTCTTTCTATTCAAATCACTAGTTATCGCTTAGATAATTTTGTTCGTATTACTTTCAAAGATAACGGAACAGGTATTCCTCCAGCTATTCAAGAATATATATTCGATCCATTCTTCTCTACAAAGGATTCAGGAACCGGACTCGGATTATCAGTAACAAAGAAAATTATTCAAAACCATAATGGCACATTAAAAGTTTCTAGTGATCAAAGTGGTACAACTTTTACTATATCCATTCCATTAATGCCAAAGAGAGATAATTGAAGTTTCGATAAAGTGAACCTTTAATCAATGAGGGATGTTCATCCCCCATTGATTATTAGCCCTCACCAATCGGAGTCTTACTGCCTACAAATAGCGGGATAAATCAAAACAGAGGGGACAGTTAAAAACTACCCCCTCTGTTTTCGTTTCACTCATAAATGTCCCTAAAAAATGATATAAAGTGAAACTTTATATCATTTTTCCATCTCCTACTAATTATTTCCCCCACTAATCAGCCTTTTACTAGATAAAAATCCTTCAATCTCTTTCATGCTCCTTACTAAGTGGGTGAAATCTCTCTTTTAATAAAAAGGAGCACTTATTTGGGAGGACAAGTGCTCTTTCTTTACGTTTCTTTACCTCAAATTTACTCTAGCTTAATCCTCATTTTGTATGATAAATAATGAAGACAAAGATATGAAAGAGGGATGAAAATGAGAGTTATATCACTGACACGTTTTTGGATTGCTCTTATGATATGCATAATTTTATGCATAGGATTTTTTTCAACTCTAAAATATTCAGCTATATCAAAAGCAGATAGCAAAACAGTTCCATACGAACTTCTGTATACAAAGCAAAACAACGTTCCTTATTCCTCTTCCACACAGAATGAAAAAAAGGTTATAAAAGGAATGCTTATTACAGAGGCTTCTAGTTATGAACACCTACTTCAAATTGCCGAAACGATTAAAGATCAATATAAAAATAAAGACGTTGATGAAATAACACTTTCTATCCATAATAAAAATACTGGAAGTTACGAAGAAGAATTACCATATGAACCCATTAGTAAAGGAATAATAACCGTCACGTATGATTCTCAATCCTTCGGCAGTACCAATGTTGCGCTCAACAAATAAAGTGGAATTTTAATCAGTAGGGATTTTCCCCATCCCCCACTGATGATTAACCAACCGAGCTTTTACCACAAAAAAGAGGCGAATCTCGTTATTCGCCTCTTTCTTTTACCAAAATGATGGAATCCACTCTTTCACTTTATCAATCCACTCTTGTTTCTGTTCTTTTCTTTGTTGTTCCTCTTCTTTTCTTCGCTTTTCTTCCTCAATCGTTTTTAATTGTTTTGTATAGTCCGCCTCAGATATTAACGATAACTGAAATGCTTTTTGAGCAGGGTTTCCGTTCGCTTTTTTCATAATATCCCGGAACATTGTCGTTGTAATTTGGCTGCCCCCTGGCACATAATGCTCACTATCAGTTTTATCATACCCTACCCAAATCGCGCCTACTAAATCCGGTGTATATCCAACAAACCATGAATCCTTTGCACCAGCACTTGGTCCATTTACAAGCTGAGTAGTTCCTGTTTTTCCGGCTGTATCAATATTATTAACTTTCGCTTTTTCACCTGTTCCTTTTTCGACAACACCTTTTAATAAGTATGTCATCTTTTGAGCAATTTTCTCGCTCGTCACACGTGTTTCTTTCTTATACCATTTCCCAATTGTTTCACCTTCAGCATTTTGTATCTCTCTAATCGCATGGGCTTCTATTTGGACACCATCGTTTGCAAATGTACTATACGCTTGAGCCATGACAAATGGAGAAGTCCCCATATGCATACCTCCTAAAGCGATCGGATACGTACGGTCTTCAGGCTCTAATGGAATACCAAAGCGCTCTAAAGATTTTAATCCTTTATCTAATCCGATTTGCTCTAACAGCCAAACAGCTGAAACGTTATACGATTTTGCTACCGCTTCATACATGGTCACATTACCGTGAAAAGTATGATCACTATTTTGTGGTTTATATTCTTTAATATTAAACGGTTCATCTTTTAATACATCGTACACTTCATATCCTTCCTCTAAGGCTGGTACATACACAGCAAGAGGCTTTAATGTTGATCCTGGTTGCCTTTTTAATTGCGTTGCATGATTAAACTGTAAAAATTGATAAGGACCTCTACCCCCAACTAAAGCTGGAACACCGCCTGTTTTTGGATTCATAAGGACGACTCCAGTTTGCATAAGCTGGTCTGATCCACTATCTTTAAAGTAGTTATCATTATTCACAACATCTTCTACAGCTTGTTGTTTTTTCGGGTCAAGCTCTGTATAAATACGATAACCACCTGCTAAAATTTCATTTTGTGTCAATTCGTACTTGTCCATCGCTTCTCTAACAATATAGTCTACATATTGAGAATATTTCCCCTTATATTTATCATCTACACCACGCTTTAATACTAGACCTGCTTCTTTCTCCTTACTATACTGTTCTTCAGAAATATATCCTTGCTCTTTCATTAAACTTAATACGACATTACGTCTTTCAATTGATTTATTAAAGTTTTTATAAGGTGAATACGCAGACGGCGCTTTAATTAATCCCGCAATCGTTGCAGCCTCTGATATTGATAAGTCTTTTACCTCTTTATCAAAATAAGATTTAGCTGCTCTTTTTATACCCCAAGCACCTTCGCCAAAATAAATTTGATTCATGTACATTTCAATAATTTCATCTTTCGTATAAGTACGTTCAATTTTTTTAGTTAAAAAATATTCTTTAATTTTACGTGAGAATGTACGGTCTTGCGTTAAAAATACATTTTTCGCAAGTTGTTGCGTAATTGTACTTCCCCCCGCTACAACCTCACCCGCTGTAATATTTTTGAAAACCGCACTAATAATTCCACTATAATAAATGCCATGATGACTAAAAAATTCCTTATCCTCTACTGCAACAATTGCCTGAACCATGATGTCAGGAATATCTTTCCTTTTAACTCCTTCTGTTTTAGAAGAAGCTAATTTGGTTGCAACTTCATTATTGGCATCGTAAATTAAAGTCGGTTGTGGAACAGCTTGTTTTAATTCAGATATGTCTTGAATGGAAATTATTATATTCACAGCAACAAATAGGGTAACGAGTAAACTCCCCAATACAATTAATGAATTGCGCAGTTTCTTCCTCTTATTGAACCATTCAAGCATTTTTTTAAAGTGAGTGTTCTTCAATTTCATTCGTTCACTTCCTTCATTTGTTTACACTCTTCTTTTTAAAAGGAAGAATATACCTCCTTTTAAATTTATTATAATAACGTAGTCTTTCCTATAGTGTAAAGCTTTTCTTTAACATTCATACTTTTTGCAAGAAAAGGACATTCTACAAGTAAGATATTCATTATTAAGTATTAATATTATTAATACAACAATGTGAGTTATGTTAAGTTTTTGTAAACTTTTCGATAAAATGTTTTAAAAAACGACAGTTTTTTGTTAGAATTGACTAGCCAATATATTTTACATATATTACTTTTGTGGGGGTAACAATAATGGTCTTTAAATCAAAAAAAGATAAATTTTCTGAAATGCTAATGAACGTTTCCGAAAATTTAAAAGAAGGCGCGCAGTTTTTCGTGGAGTATAAAATTAAAAATGCTAGCGATTTAAAAGAATTTTCTATGCGCATGAAAGAGTATGAGTCAAAAGGTGACTCATTTATTCACGAAATCATTATGGAGCTAAACAAAGCGTTTATTACTCCTATTGAACGTGAGGACATCCTACAGCTTGCAATGAGTATGGATGATGTATTAGACGGATTAGATCACAGTGCTGGTCTATTCGAAATGTATTCTATTACAGAAGCTGATGAATACATGATTAAATTCGTTGAAGCAATTAATCAATGTGCGATTGAGATTGCAAACTCTGTTGAACTTCTGTCTAACAAAAAATTAGTCGACATTCGTACAAATGCGATTAAAATTAAGGATTACGAGTCACAATGTGATGATATTCGCCGTCATGCGATTAAGCACTTATTCTCTCGTGAAAAAGATCCGATTAAGATTATTCAATTTAAAGAGATTTACGAAGAGCTTGAAGAAGTGGCTGATAGCTGTCAAAGCGTTGCAAACGTATTAGAAACAATTATTATGAAGAACGCGTAAGGAGTTTGATCATGGATACACTCTTGATACTGACCGTTTTAGTAGTCATTTGCGCTTTAGCTTTTGACTTTATCAATGGATTTCACGATACAGCAAACGCTATTGCAACGGCTGTTTCAACGAAAGCTCTAAAGCCTAGACATGCAATTATTATGGCAGCTATTATGAACTTTTTAGGTGCAATGACATTTACAGGTGTAGCAAAAACTATTACAAAAGATATCGTTGACCCATTTGCCTTGCCAAATGGTTCCCTTGTAATTTTAGCTGCTTTGCTTGCAGCAATAGCTTGGAATTTGATTACTTGGTACTACGGTATTCCAAGTAGTTCTTCGCATGCAATCATTGGAGCAATCGCTGGTGCTGCAATTGCTGCTGCTGGTTTTAGCTCATTAAACTTTAAAGGGTTCATAAAAATTCTTGAAGCTTTAATCATTTCACCGATTATCGCTTTTGTTATTGGTTATATCGTATACAGTGTTTTTAAAGTGGTCTTTAAAAACTTTAACTTAACGAAAACGAACAAAAACTTCCGTATATTCCAGATCTTCACTGCAGCATTACAAGCCTATACACACGGTACGAATGATGCACAAAAAGCAATGGGAATCATTACGATGGCTCTTATGGCCAATAACTATCATACTTCTAGCGACATCCCGTTCTGGGTACAATTATCTTGTGCAATTGCAATGGGTCTTGGTACTTCTGTCGGTGGATGGAAAATTATTAAAACTGTCGGTGGACAAATTATGAAAATTCGTCCTGTAAATGGTGTAGCTGCCGATTTATCATCATCTCTTGTTATTTTCGGTGCAACATTCATTCACTTACCGGTTAGTACGACGCACGTTATCTCTTCTTCTATTTTAGGGGTTGGTGCTTCTCATCGTGTGAAAGGCGTAAAATGGGGAACTGCAAAACGCATGTTAATTACTTGGGTTATTACACTTCCTATTTCAGCTTCTTTAGCTGCGTTATTTTACTACTTATTACATTTAATCTTTTAATCAAAAGTCGTCTTCCTTATTTTTCTAGGAAGACGACTTTTTTGTGAACAAGCCTATTTCTTATTAAAAAGCGTGTATAATGATTGATGGATAAGTTATATAGAGGAGTTGGCAATTTTGGAATACATCATGTTACTTTTCATCGGATTAATCGCCGGGACGGTTGGGAGCCTAGTAGGGCTTGGGGGCGGAATTATTATCGTTCCGTTATTAATTGGATTACACAGTTTATCACCACAACTCGCAGTGGGAACTTCTATGGTAACAGTCGTTTTTACAGGACTGGCTTCTACCCTTACTTATATGAAGCATAAACGGGTGGATTATAAAAGTGGACTTATTTTATTTATCGGGAGTGGCCCTGGTGGTATTATCGGATCATGGGCAAATAAATTTTTAAACCAAGATACATTTTCTTTATACTTTGGGATTTTCCTTATATTTGTCTCCATTCTTCTTATGCTACGAGACAAATTAAAACCTCTTTCCTTATCAAATATGACTGTAATTAAGCGTTCTTTTACAGATAACGAAGGAAATACTGTACACTATCAATTCCCACCGTTTCTCGCTATCTTTATTGCCTTTATAGTTGGATTTATATCTGGTTTATTCGGAATTGGTGGTGGCGCCTTGCTTGTTCCAGCAATGATGCTCCTTTTTGCATTCCCAGCACACATTGCTGTAGCCACTTCAATGTTTATCGTATTTCTATCAGCGATTGTAAGTTCTTTAACTCATATTTCTCTTGGAAATGTCAGCTGGATGTATGCATTAATTCTTATTCCTGGCGCATGGATTGGCGGAAAAATCGGGGCTTATATTAATACAAAATTAAGCGGTAATGCCGTAATTAATTTATTACGTATCACATTAATAATTCTTGGAACTAGATTAATCATTACTTCACTTTTATAACGCGTTCTTTCTAGAATGCGTTTTTTCTTATACACATGAATATAAAAAGGATCCTAGGAGAACAAATAAAACTACACAAACACTTAATAGCATAAAATTTGAAATATGTACTTTCTTCAAGTTGATCACTCCTATAGCTGCGACTGTTATCTTTATGATAGCGAAAAAACAGTTCACATGCGGTTACAAAGTGCTAACAATGCAAAATCATTTATTACAAATTTTATCCTTTTATTTCATTTCTTCGTATAATCTATCGATTCAATAAAAAAAGATGTCATATTGACATCTTTTTAGTGAAGAAGTGACCATCCCATAAAGTCTTCATGTACTTGGCACGCCCTCTTATCGTTTCGATCATATAATTCAGCATAACTATCTGTTTCTTCATCATAAGCCATCGTATAAATAATTTGGCCGTCTATTTCAACGGATAAAACGACTCCACCTTTCATCTCTTCTACATGAATGATAGCATTCGCCGGAATTTTCATATCCGTCATCTTCATCGCATCTAACAATATACTAAACCCCCTACAGCGTATTCATTGCTAGTACTATTACACACTAAATAGTATACTACTGTAATAGCATACATTTCGTCAATGAAATTGCTGTTTAAAAAGCATATTGTCTTTATACATATACGCTAAAATAGAAGATATAGAAATGTTTAAATGGGGGGCTAACATTGATTTTACACAAAGGAGATGTACTATTCCGTCAAGGCGAGGACGGTCCTTTATATTTTATAAAAACAGGTTTATTAAAAGTGGTAAGGCTACAAGAAGACGGAACACCATTTTTGTTCAACATTATCGTTCCGGGTGAAACGATACCTCACCATTCTTTAATTTCACCGAAGGAATATCACGGTACAGCTATCGCTTTAATAAAAACAGAAGTTGAACCTATTATTAGTGGTGAATGGTACAATAAACTTCAGGCGAATCCTGAATCCTATGCCGACATCGCTATGCAATTGCAATCAAAATTAAGAATGATGCAACAACGTATTGATCAATTGACAACCGTCTCTCCGAAAGAACGTCTTCATCGTTTACAAGAGTGGTTCACACTATATTTAGGTGACATTCCTATATATGAAATATTAACGCAAACTGAAATTGGTCAACTAATAGGAATACGCCGTGAAACAGTAAATCGATTATTAAGAGAACAAACAAAAAACGAGGCAAAGTAACGCCTCGTTTTTTGTTTGTTCAAATTTCACCTATTGTAAGCTTGCTGCTGGACCGAAAAATTCATAATGAATGTTCTCTGGTTTAACGCCTAACTCGATTAATACAGCATTAATATGTTTCATGAATGGCACTGGACCACAGAAATAAAATTCTGCTTCTGTTGTTGGAATAATAGTTTGTAACCATTCACCTTCAATGAAGCCTTCTTTATCAAAGTTCTTCATTTCCAAATCTTTTTCAGTTGGTGCAGAATAGCAAGTATATGCTTTAACTTGTTCGTATTCATTGTCTACTGCCTTAACGTGTTCTTTCATTGCATGTGTGTTACTATTTATCGCTGCATGAACAAAACATACTTTACGTTTTGAGTCTTGTTCAATTAACGTATTTAACATACTCATCATCGGTGTAATACCTACTCCACCACTAATTAGTACAACAGGTAAAGTTGAATCCATATTTAATACGAAATCTCCCGCTGGTGCACTTACTGGTAAAATATCCCCTTCTCCTACATGATCATGTAAGTAATTAGATACTTTACCGTCTGGTGTATCTACACCTTTTTCTTTCTTTACACTAATACGATAATATTCTTTTCCAGGAGCGTCAGACAAGCTATATTGACGATTATGTGTATATGTTTCACCTTTAATATTTATTTGAATCGTTACATATTGTCCTGGGATGAATGAAGAAACTTTCCCTCCATCTTCAGGTTTTAAATAAAATGACGTAATAACATCGCTTTCCTTCACTTTTTTAACAATCACAAAGTTGCGGAAATCTTTCCATCCACCATCTTTATGTGCAGCTTCTTCATACATCTCAGCTTCAATGCTAATGAATGCGTCAGCGATGACACCATACGCTTCTCCCCATGCATTTAAAACTTCGTCTGGCGCGCCTGCAACCTCTTTAATCGCTTGTAGTAAGCATGTACCTACAATCGGATAATGCTCCGCTTTAATGCCTAAACTTCTATGTTTATGACCGATTTGTTTTACAACTGGAATAATAGCTTCTAAATTATCAATGTACATCGCAGCTGCATAAACAGCATTTGCCAACGCTTGTTGTTGTCTTCCCTTTTTCTGATTTGTATGGTTGAAAATATTTAATAACTCCGGATGTTCCGAGAATAAAATTTGATAAAATCTCGTTGTAATTTCAACGCCTTTTTCTTGTAATAATGGTACTGTTGACTTTACGATTTCAATTGTTTTTGCACTTAACATTGTATCCCACTCCTCTATTTCCTTAACTGTTTTTAGTTTAACTGAATTGTATAATACATATTGTGATTTTAATCACTATTAACATGGTGTTTTTGTGAAAAATATATGAACAATGCACATTCCTTTATAAATTCTTCCTATCATTTCGACACTATTTTCTACACACTTCTCCTTGGCAAGTGCTCTTGCAAAACAACATACCCTTCATAAGCTGTATAACCGAGTATAGCCATTAATCCGATATAACAAGCAAATACTGTCCATTTCGTTTTCGTATCGACTTTATAATAATTTTCTTGTTGTCTCCTTTCTATTTCCCATTCATTTAATTTTCTTTCCGACACTTCAAATGCTTCTCTTATACGAATTGTATACTCATCTTTTTCATCTTCATATGGGACATAATCAAGTGGCTCAAACTTTGGTAAAAGGTACTCTAACACTTCGATTTTTTGAAATTCTCCTGTTTTTAATTCTTTCTCTCTTTGTCTTAATACATTCATCTCATGGTGAATCATATAAATCGTTCGATGTACCGCACCGGTTTCCTTTAGTTCCTCTTCAAGCCTAGCAACATATTCTTTCATTCCATCTATTTTATATCCTAATTCCTTAATTGGCTCATCTCTCTTTATTACTCTATATAGTTCCATACAGCCGATAATAAAAATAAATCCCCCCAAAATACTTTTGAAGTAAATAGAATAGCCGAGTAGTAAAACAAGCCCTGCTCCCCAAATTTTCGTACTTACAACTGAAATAATTCGTCCGCCATCTAATGGGGAAACTGGAATTAAATTGAAGAAATTAATCATACTTCCAAGTAAAATAATTAGCGCCCAAAACGGCTCTTTCGTTACCATATAAAGTGGAATGGCCGGTAAAAATGAAAGCAATCCAAAAAGAGGTCCCATATATGCAATATAAGCTTCATCTTTTGCATTTTTCGGCATCTCTTTCATCCCAATAAGAGCTCCCATAAATGGAATGAAGATCGCTGGTGATGTAGGGATTCCTTTTCTTCTCGCTGCCCATAAATGCCCCATCTCATGAACAAACAACAAATAAACGAGTGCTACTCCAAACTTCCAACCATATATAACTGCGTATGCACCAAGCGATAAGAACATACTAAATACTGTTGAAAATTTTGCTAGCTTAAAAATCGCAAATATCCATTTTAACTTTGATAGTAAAAATAACCCTATCGCGACGATAATTCCCCATAATCCTTTTTTATTATTTTTCATATTCCTCTCCTTTACATCACCTTAATGAGTCATACACTCTCATCAAAGTCTACCCTTTTCTCTATTATGACATATTTTTCTCTTTTCTTAGAAATAATGTTTATATCATCCATTTTTAGCCGAAAATATAAGTGAAAGGAGGTAGAAACAAATGAAATTACAATCTCTCATAATAGGTGCCCTTTCTTTTTTAGCTTCAACTCTTATTTTTTATACAGTTAGCTACTTATTATTATTAGATTGGTTGCCAAATCACTTATTTATAGCTCTTATTATTCTTTCCGCTCTTATGATTTCTTTTCTTATTACCCGAAAATCAATGAATGAGCCATCTGCAAAAGCAAAATAATAGAGGGGGCCTTTGCCCCCTCTATTATCATTTCCTAGGAAAGTCCATATTACTTTTATTATTTACAAACTAATAAAATTTCTAATTTACCCCGCATAAACAGACAGTAAGACTCCCACTGATTATAGTTTCACCTTATCTTTGTAAATTCATTTTTTCACCATAATCTTTTACAATTTGGATGATATTTTGAAACACCCCTAGTTTTTCTTTTTTACTATTTAATATTTGTAAATCATAATTATCATAATATGTTTCTAATGATTTTAATTGTGATAATGAAGCATCTTTTATTGGAACAGTAATATTCACTTCATACTGCTTATATCCTTCTTTTACTTTTTCAGCTGAAATGATTTTACTCTCTTTTGCTCCAACTAATTTTTGAACTTTTTCCGGGAAGATTAATTGCAAATAATATTCTTGTTCCTTCTCCAGCTTGTTGTATAGTGATTGTGAAATTGTATACCGGACCTTATAATTCATTTTCTGCTCATCTGCTTTAATATGGAATGCGGTAATCTGCATATCTTTTTTGGTCACTTCCGTTAAATTATCTATCTTCGTATCATCTTCTTTTTGATCTGAAACATTTGGGAATAAAGATAAAAGCTGTTGCGTTTCTTTTTCGGTAAGCATGTACATATCTTTCTTATATTGAATCCACCCCCGGCGATCTTCTCCTCTTAACCATGCATAATATGTTTCTATTTTCCCATTTCTACTAATTTGTATTTCATATTCCGGTTCGCCAAAGCTACCTGTTATTTCTTGCTTTTCTGCTTTGGTTATAATGTCTACCACTAACTCCGCATCCATTTTCTTTAAATTTTTTTCTTCTTTACCTTTTTGTATAACAGTTACCTGTAATGGTTCTTTCACTTCATTCACTGTCTCCTCTACTTGTTTTGTTTCTTTCTTTTGCTCGGCTTGACCACACGATGCGAGTAAAATCACACATAAAACCATTAAATACTTCCCTTTCAAATCGATCCCTCTTTTCTAATAAGAAACCCTTATAACCTTCATATAAGAAACAAAAACGTGACATGATATAAAATGAGCTACACTATACACTGAAGGGAGGATTTTACAATGTCCATTAATTTTCATGACGCAAATAATAAGTACACATATGCAAATCGTAACGCACATATTTCATGGCGGGAAGCGATAAACAATATTGTAGATGTACAAGACAAACGAATAATTGATATAGGGTGTGGCGGTGGTATTTATACAAAAGAACTTGCACTTATGGGGGCTTCAAACGTTATTGGACTTGATTTTTCAAAAGAAATATTACAAGCCGCAAAGGAAAATTGTAGCAGCTTCCCAAACATTTCATTTATTCACGGTGATGCACATAATATCCCGTTCCCTGATGAAACATTCGATATTGTCATTTCACGTGCAGTGATCCATCATTTACAGGACATTCCTACATTTTTAAGCGAAGTTTCTCGCATATTAAAAAAAGACGGTATGCTTATTCTACAAGATCGAACCATTGAAGATTGCATAATTCCAGGAAGCCCTGAACACATTCGTGGATATTTTTTCTCCGTCTTCCCAAAACTCATTGAAACAGAAGCGAAAAGAAGACCAAAAACCACTACTATTCAGCACTTATTACAAAAGCATTCTCTTCAAGCGTTCCCCATTCAAACACAATGGGAAGTACGAAAAATTCACGATTCAGTAGAAGCATTACTACAAGATTTATCCCCTCGAACAGGTCGATCCATTCTGCACGAATTAACGGATAATGAACTTTCTCAACTTCTACATCATATTCAAACAGCATTACAAAACCGCTCTCCTATTATCGAAAGAGATCGTTGGACAATTTGGAGTGCTTTGAAATTGTAAGGAAGGAAGCCTCACAAAAATAATGTGAGGCTTCCTTCTTTCATAATCTAATTTTGCAACACTCTTGATATCCTCCACTTCTGGCCTGTGCACTTCCACACTTCGGACATACTAAATATCTAGACTGATTTGTCAACAAACTACCTTTTTGAAAGAGTAAAACTTCTGCTTGTTTAAACGAACGCGAATAATATAACCATATAAAACCAGATATAGCAATAATGCCAAATAATACTCCCATCGCAAACATTTCAGTCACCTCTTTTGGTTTGTTCTTTCCAGCAAGTGGATTGTTGTATTATTCTCTGCAAATTCAAATGATTCCTTCTTTACTCCTATAAATATCAATTTTCTCTATAAACTTTACAATTCTCTATAATGTTTTACACCATTTTTACAAATAACATTAAACCTTATATTATCCGCTATATTTCTACATAAAAATATATTTCCCAAAAAATATGTTGACTTTCTAAAAAAAACATGTGAAAATACTGTCAGAATACTTGAATAAAAATTCATTGACGAGAACGAGTACGTTATAGGGCTGTTCCCCAGAGAGTTGGCATTTTGCTGAAAGCCAATGCTCAGTTCGTAACCGAAAATCATCTCCGAGAAGTAGAACCGAATGCTGAAGTAAGTTCTTACCGGCCGTCCCCCGTTACAAGGAACACGTATCATGTTGTACGTTGCAAAGCCGTATACATATAGATATATTTCTACATGTATAAATTAGGGTGGTATCGCGGGTAAATATAACTCGTCCCTTTCTTCAGGGACGAGTTTTTTGTGTTCTTACAATGAATTTACAAAAAGGAGGAAAAACAATGAACACTGTATCAAAAAAACATATTTTTTTCACAGGTCTTATGCTATTTTCTTTATTTTTTGGGGCAGGAAATTTAATTTTCCCTCCTATACTTGGACAAAATGCTGGTGAAAACTTTTGGCCAGCAATGATTGGCTTTTTACTAACAGGGGTCGGTTTGCCGTTACTAACTGTTATCGCTATTTCTTTATCAGGAAATGGAATGCAACAACTTGCAAGTCATGTTCACCCATTATTCGGAATTTTCTTTACTGTAGTTGTATACATTGCAATCGGTCCATCTATGGGAATTCCACGTGTCGCTAACGTCGCTTATGAAATGGGAGTTAGTTCTTTCTTACCAGAAACTATTCGCTCTAGCAGCCTAGCACTATTTTTATACACGGTCATCTTCTTTGCTATCGTATTTTGGCTTAGTTTAAATCCTTCTAAGCTCGTCGATCGTATCGGAAATATATTAACACCTATTTTACTATTCTCTATTTTCTTATTATTTGCCAAAAGTGTATTTTCACCACTTGGGCAATCAGGACCAGCAATGCAAGAGTATCAAACTTCTCCAATTTTCAAAGGTTTTATGGAAGGATACTTAACGATGGATACCATTTCAGCACTTGCATTTGGAATTATTGTTGTAAATGCCATTCGCTCAAAAGGTGTGAATGACCGTAAGTCAATTGCCATCGCAACAGCAAAAGCGGGACTTATTGCCGCGACTGGTCTCGTACTTGTATACGGTGCACTTGGCTGGCTCGGTGCTACAAGCATCTCTCTCGGATACGCAAAAAATGGCGGACAGCTACTTACTGTTATCGTACAGCAATTATTCGGTCCATACGGTCTGATCCTACTATCTCTTATCGTTTCACTCGCTTGCTTAACAACATGTGTTGGTCTTGTATCTGCATGCAGTCAATATTTCTCAACATTATTAACAAAATTTTCATACAAAACATTAGCAAGTATCATTTGCATGTTAGGATTATTAGTTGCCAACTTAGGTTTAACAAAAATTATCGCAATCTCTGTTCCTATTTTACTTGTCGTATATCCAATTGCAATTGTACTCGTGTTACTATCGTTACTTCATAAATATTTCGGTGGATATCGATTTGTTTATGTAGGTGCTTTAATTGGAGCCGCGGTTGTGAGCGTATTTGATGGATTAAAACAAGGGAATATTCCTGTTTCATTTATCACATCTTATTTCGAGTTTATTCCATTATATAATGAAGGTATCGGCTGGTTAATACCAGCATTAGTTGGGGCTATTATCGGTCTTGCTATCGCAAAGCTAAGTGGTGCAAAAGCAGTACCATTAACGGATCATTCATCTGAATCGAAAGCATCATAAAAAAACTCCCGTTTCGGGAGTTTTTTACATTTGATAAGAAATATGATTAAAGCTACTTACTTTACAAGCTTTCGTATAGTAATCAATATTCGTATCCACTGCTTCTACTTTTACAACATCATAGCAATCTTCTTGCTTTACTAGAAAAAAATAATATTCTTCCGTCGCCTCGATAATTGCAATACGATCTGTTTCAATATCATATTGTTCACAAAGTGCTTGCAACGCATTCACATAGTTACCTAATTTTTTCGTTTTATCCATTCCAAATATCGTTTGAACTAACATACACTCTCTCCCCTTTGTATGTACTGTTAACACCTTAATGATAACGCTTACATAATTAACCGTCAACAAAAAGCTTTGACCATATATAGTCAAAGCCTCCTTCTTATTTCGTCAATTGATGTCTAAATGCATAAATAACCGCCTGTGTACGGTCACTTACATTTAGCTTATTTAATATATTACTCACATGTGTCTTTACTGTTTTGAGGGCAATAAACAACTCATCTGCAATCTCTTGATTACTTTTCCCCTCTGCAATTAATAACAAAATTTCAAACTCTCTTTCTGTTAACTCTTCATGCAAAGGTTGTTCTTTCTTTTGACGCATACGAGACATCATTTTGCCAGTAACTTTCGGCTCTAATACCGTTTCCCCATCATAAGTAGCTCGTACAGCGTCTGCAATATCACTCGCTCTTGATGTTTTTAATAAATAACTTGTCGCTCCCGCCTCAATAACAGGATACAACTTTTCATCATCTAAAAAACTCGTTACAACTACAATTTTCGCTTCTGGCCATTCTTGAATAATTGCACGCGTTGCTTCAACCCCGTCCATCTCATCCATGACAAGGTCCATTAAAATAATATCCGGTCTTAATTGCAAAGCTAACTCTGAACCTTTTCTTCCATTTTCAGCTTCTCCAACTACTTCAATATCTGGCTGCGTTGATAAATATGCTGATACACCCATTCGGACCATTTCATGATCATCAACTAGTAATACTTTTATCATGATTCTCCCCCTCTCTCAATCATAATCGGTACTTTCACTTCTATTTGCGTACCTTTATTTGGAAAACTAAGAACCTTTAATGTACCACCAATTTCATGAACTCGTTCTTGCATTGATCTTAAACCGTATGAACCTGCCTTATTAACCCCAACTTTAAAACCAACACCATCATCAATAATTTTCAAAATCGCATATTGATCAATTTTGCGTAGACGTACTTCGGTTTTCTTTGCCTTTGCATGCCGTAAAGTATTAGACAGAGCCTCTTGTACAATACGGAATAAATGATCTTCTACACCTTTTTTTAATTGAATCGGTTCAATTAACCATTCAATTTTCATATGTTGCTTTCTAGACAGTTCTGTTAATAATTCTTCTATACCCTCTGTTAGTTTCTTACCTTCTAACTGCACTGGGCGTAAATGAAGGAGCAATGCTCTCATTTCTGATTGTGCATTTACAACCATATTCTCAACAAGTTGCAACTGTTTTTTCGTCGTGTCTGGAATTTCAGCTACTTGTTCATTAATAGCTGACATCATCATCGACATTGCAAAAAGCTGCTGACTTACAGAATCATGTAGCTCCCTCGCCAATCGATGCCTTTCTTGGGAAATCGCTTCTTGTCTCATCTCTTCATTCCAATGAGCTCGTTCATTCGTTACTTTTTGAAATAGCCCAGCTTGCTCCTCTAATCGACGAGCAAGACCGATTACTTTTCGTTCCACTTCATGAAATTCATCATCCGCAGTAAACGAAACATCACTCGGAAAATTCCCTCGCTCTACCTCAAATAGAAAAGTATTTAATCCTTGTATACGCTGCTCTATATAATAACCGATTGCATAGCCTATAATTCCTCCGATAAGAAGACTAGTACTCATAATAAACAAGCCAATTGGAACAGAAGCAATGGATTCCTTCCATAGTAAATCATAAACTTGTTGCTCACTTTTCCATACATATACAATTGTACAAATGAGTGCAATACTCACAGAGGACAACATAGAATAACGAATATACATCCACGAAATATTCCTTTGTTTTTTCATTATACTTTCCTCACTTCCGTATCGCCTACGACAAGCGAAGAAATAATTTTTATACGGCGAGGAGCTTCTTTATACTGTTCTGTTCTAAACGTAACAGTACGGTTAAATCCTGTTTCCTCGTGTCCTGGCAGGAGCACTCGCCCAACAATAACAGAATGATTTAAAGACAATTCAATGTCATACGGCACATATAAACGAATGTTACCAATGACTCCCCGAATAACAATTACCGTTTCTCCCTCTGGAATCATCGCGGTTGTTAAATCAATCTCGACATCACAAGCACCATATTGGACGTTAATATCCTCAAGTTCATAAATATGATCCATCATTCGTACATTACCTACGAACATATTTTTTATATACGGTTCTGTACGATATATTTGTTTTTCTTCATCTATATATCCCTTTTCTTTAATTTCAACTTTCATTGCTTTTTGCTGATGTCCTTGTTGAATCAGTTGATAACCAATTAAAGCTAAACAAGCAAATACAACAAGTACGAATGCTGCTGATGAAAATAAGAAGAATAGAAATACAATGCCACCAACAAATAAAAATACATTCCCTCTTACATAACGGTTCTTCTTTCGATAATGTCTCCCAAACATAATCATAATAAATGCAAAAATTAGACCACCTGGTTCAAAATGTCCAAGTATCATATCAAGAAAAAGACCGAATCCAAATATGATGAGGAGCATCCCCATTAATTGTGTTTTTGAAAAATGCTTCTTCATTTCAGCTCCCCCCTCTTTGTCACATATACATAGAAGAAAAGGCATTGCTTTCCAACACCTTTTCTCCTATCACTATATCATAAGCCTGTTTTATTATATACTACAATTATTTTGTTACTTCTTTCGTTAACGATACTTCATTTTTCTCTTTCATTTCACGCTCAAGTTTTGCAATTTTCATATCAAATGTGTCGCGCTCATGCTCTTCATTTATACGAAGCTCTAAGTCACGAATGTGATCTTCAATTTCTTCGAATCGTAAGAACGGATTATTTTCATCCATTTTATGAATAGCAGTATTCATACGGCGGTTTGCATGTGCCATATTTTCACGTGCCATGAGTTCCATACGCTTTGCATTCATTTCTTTTAATTTATTTTTCATGTCAGCAAGACGGCGTTCTAATTCATCAATTTGCTCTACAACACCTGCATACATTTCCTCTAAGCGAGTTACTTGCCCTTCATAATACGCTACTTCCTCTAATGCACGTTCATGTAATTGTAATTCGCCTGCTTCTTGTGCGATGATAGCTTGCTTTGATCTTTTATTAACGAAATAACGTGCTTGCTCAAGCTCACGAGCAAAGTTAGATTTTAATGTTTTATGACGCTGAATTAACTTCTCAATTTTCGTTATTTCACGCTCACTATCGCGTAAATATTGGTTTAACATAGCAATTGGATTTTTTCTTTCTTTCTCATCTAGCACATTATGAAAATCAGCTAAAATTGCATCGCGTACACGTCCGAATAAAGATTGTTTCATTATAATCTTCCTCTCTTCTACTTTATAATTTGATTTATTTTGTATTAGTTTTTCATTAATTTGTTCCACTCATCTTCAAAGTTGCTATATGGTTTAGAACTTTCTGGAGCAGAATCAATAACTACATTTTTTTCTTTTTTCCACTCACGGTATCCATAGTATAAAACTACTAATGCTGCGATACCGATTAATGCTGGGGAATGAGAAAGGGCGATGGACAAGCCGATTAAACCAACAATACCCCAAGCTAACT
Organism: Bacillus sp. H1a; assembly: GCF_000633475.1. Lineage (NCBI taxonomy): Bacteria > Bacillati > Bacillota > Bacilli > Caryophanales > Bacillaceae > Bacillus > Bacillus sp. H1a. Next base: position 167,490 of record NZ_AYMH01000003.1, read on the forward strand.
TTCCAAAAAATGATTGTGCTCGCACAAATGATTTATAGCTCCAGTACACAACTCCTGCTCCGATTGCGAATCCTACAATACCAGCAAGACTACCAAGAGCAATTAAAGCCAAAATGCCGGCCGCGATAAACGCTAGAAATTGTTTCATCTTGTGCTTGCCTCCCTTCGATTTGATACTCTTATCTTAACTATTTTTTCACTTTTCCATAACGAGCTTAAGAACTGTTTTCGACTCAGACTTAAGACCGAGTTGAATTCAGCCTTTTGTAAAATAGATATTCCTCTCAACAACATAAGACAAGTTGACAAACACATTTATCCCGTTAATGCCCGATTGATGAGGACTAATAACCAGTAGGTATAGGTGCTGAATCCTCATCAATTAAAATTTCACTTTATTACACATAAAAAGCCGTTCAGAGAATGCTCTCTGAACGGCTTCAGTTGCTACTAATAAAATTCATAGTTGATTACGCTGTTTTATGATACTCTTTTTTCTCCGCACCCTTCGAAAAACGCGGGAAACCAATTAAAATCGAAATGATGCCACATACTCCAACTAATATTGGATAAAATGCATAAGGTAACAATTCAATTGGAGATAATGCAGCAAATCCTGCCGCTGTTAACATTTGAGCACCGTACGGAATTAATCCTTGTACACAGCAGGAGAAAAGATCTAATACACTCGCTGATTTACGTGGATCAATTTCATATTGATCCGCAATATTCTTCGCAAGCGGACCTGTAAAAATGATAGAGATTGTATTATTTGCTGTACACATATTCGTCATACTCACTAAGCCAGCAATTCCAAACTCTGCTCCTTTTTTCGAACGAATATTACGCGTTAAAAGATTCATTAAATATTGAATACCACCATTATACTGGATAAGTTCAACCATACCACCGATTAAAATTGCAAGTAATACTAATTCCATCATACCGCCCATTCCAGTCGTTACACTTTTAAAGAAACTCTCTAACGTATAACTTCCATCTATGAGACCGATAACACCAGATAGTACAGTTCCGCCTGTTAACACGATAAGTACATTCCAACCAAGTAATGCTGTAACAAGTACACCTGCATATGGTAAAATCTTCACCCAATCAAATGTATGAGCTTTAATTTCTGTATCACTTCCTAAAGTAATCATTACTAATAGTACAATTGTAATGATTGCAGCTGGCAATACAATTAAAAAGTTCGTTTTAAACTTATCTTTCATTTCTGTTCCTTGCGACCTTACAGCTGCAATTGTTGTATCAGAAATAAATGATAAATTATCACCAAACATCGCACCACCAACAACAGTCGCCATCGTTAGTGCAATTGAGATATCAGTTTGCCCACTAATACCTACAGCAATTGGCGCTAATGCGGCAATAGTTCCCATTGAAGTTCCCATCGCTAATGAAATAAATGCCCCTATAACAAAAATTCCAGCAACGATAAACCCTTGCGGTAAAATAGATAGCGCTAAGTTAACTGTAGAATCAACTCCGCCCATTCCTTTTGCTGTTTCAGAAAACGCCCCTGCAAGTACAAAGATTAATACCATAATCATAATATCCGGATTTCCTGCACCTTTTGCAAATCGTTCCACTTTCACATTAAAGCTTTCTTTACGATTCATCGCTAAAGCAATTCCTACAGCAATTGAAATCGCTACAAGTATCGGCAATTTATAGAAATCACCTGTAATAATTCCAGAACCAATAAATAGCGCCAAAAATATTCCAAGTGGTAATAATGCTAAACCATTTCCTCTCGTTTCTTTCAAAGTATCATCTCTCCCTAGTTTTCAACCTTTTCTAATGAACAACAAAAGACCTCTTCCAACGAGAAGAGGTCTTATACATCTATAAGAAACGCTCTTCTCATCTGTCAAGCACATGCTTGCTGGATTTGGCACAGCACTCTAAAATCGAGTCCGCTGCCGAGGCATCGTAGGGCCAGTCCCTCCGCCTCTCTTTATAAGAAGGTTTCATATTTATTTTTTAATAATAATTTCTTTCCTAACTTTACTCGCTTACAAAACAAAAGTCAATTATTTTTTGTATAGATTTTTTTGGTAATTATACAAAAACGTGAATACATCAATCATTTTAACTTTTCAATCTCTTTATCTATTATTGAAATCCAATAAAATTCTCCCTTTTTTATCGCTGCTACAATCCATTTTGTTATATGCCAAGCTAATTCATATTCTTCCTTAGTAATATCACCCATACTATAGGCATCCTCTAACTCGTCTTCATCCAATACATAAATCTCACCGTTCGGTAACAATACTACATCTAAATATAAATCATCAAAATAAGGTAAACCACGCTCGTCTATTTTATATTCTTTCGTCACGTCGATATAATATTGCACTAATTTTTTTTGATCGTCTAACATAGCTGTAATTGCAAAGTTTTTCCCGTTTATAAAATATTGCATCCATGTATACTCATCACCTGCAATGCAAAGTTCTTTACCTTTGTATTCTTTATAACTAGGCTCTCTCACGTTTTTTATATTCAGTACTCCTAACATACCTTCTTCAACTTGTTTTACTGTGTATGTCTTCTCTATTAATCGCTTCCACGTAGAACCATCACCGTACTTACGTTTCATAACTCCCTCTCCTCTTTTACATACAGAAAAGCTCTCACATATTATGTGAGAGCTTTATAAATCATAATTAAGCCGCTTGACCCTTTTCAGAAATCTCTTTTAAATAAGCTTGTCCTTTTTCAGCGTCATATTGGCCTTCCCACTTAGACATAACTACAGCTGCTAAAGAGTTACCTACAACGTTAACTGCTGTACGAGCCATATCTAGAATACGGTCAATACCTGCAATAAATGCTAAACCTTCAGCTGGAATACCTACTGTACCAAGTGTCGCTAATAATACAACGAATGATACGCCTGGTACACCCGCGATACCTTTTGATGTAACCATTAGTACAAGTAATAATGTAATTTGTTGTGTAATGGATAAATCAATACCGTACATTTGCGCTAAGAAAATTGCCGCAATTGCTTGATATAAAGTTGATCCATCTAAGTTAAATGAATAACCTGTCGGAATAACGAAAGATGTAATTGCTTTCGGGCAACCGAATTTCTCCATTTTCTCCATAATTTTAGGTAAAACCGTTTCTGAGCTCGCAGTAGAATACGCAAGAATAAGCTCGTCTTTTAAAATTTTAAAGAATTGGAAAATATTAATACCAAATATTTTCGCTGTAAGTCCTAATACAACTACAACGAAGAAGATCATTGCTCCGTATACTACAATTAGTAATTTCCCTAATGGAATTAATGAAGCTAAACCGAATGTAGAAACTGTAACACCAATTAATGCGAATACACCAAATGGTGCAAACTTCATAACTTGGTTCGTTACGTAAAACATTGCGTCTGCTACACCTTGGAAAAATTGTAGAACTGGTTTACCACGTTCACCAATTGCTGCTACACCTAAACCAAATAATACTGAGAAGAAGATAATAGCAAGCATATCACCTTCAGCTAATGATTTCATAATGTTTGTTGGAACAATATTTACAAACGTATCCGCAAACGAATGACTTTGTACTTGCTCTGTTGTAGCTGTATATTTGGAAATATCTGTTTTCGTCAATTTATCCATATCAACGCCTTTTCCAGGTTGGAAAATGTTCGCTATTAATAGACCAACAGCAATTGCAATTGTTGTAATAATTTCAAAGTAAATAAGTGTTTTTCCGCCTAGTCGGCCTAACTTCTTAACATCGCCAACACCAGCAACCCCAACAACAATACTTGCTACAACAATCGGTACAACAATCATCTTAATTAATCGGATGAAAATATCACCAATTGGTTTTAAATAATCTACCACTGCCGGATTGCCAAAGAAAATCGCCCCAACTGCAATACCAAGCGCAAGTCCTATTAAAATTTGCCATGCAAGTCCTATCCTTTTCATACTTGTCGCAACCCCCTCTTTGATGCATTCACTCTACCCTTCTCTTGTTCTATGAAACTAAGAAATTAAGAGTATTACATATTATTCGACAATTCACTACATTTTGTCCCTGTTAAAAATCATAAATCAAAAATTAAAATCTGACAACAAAATAAGTTTGCACGAATACAAATAATTTTCTTGACAAAAACAAAACCCATGTCAGAAAACCTCACATGAGAACGATTCCTCACCAGTGTTTTATGGACTTTTAAAATAATATTTCACTATGTAAAAAAACATTATTTTATCCTTTATTTCCCACTAAAAATAGAGCGTACCTCATCTTTTGCATTCATGAAAATATTAAAGCACAACGACAAACGATACTAAATTCCGACAAAACTTAGCAATTTTATAAAGTTTTCTTTACATTATGATTACAACGATAGACACCCTTCTTCTTCTTATGATATATACATTCATAGGGAAAGGAGCAAGACAACAATGAAAAAGAAATTTGCAGCATTTAGTGTTTTAGCAGCTGGAACGATTTTCGTTTCCCCGTTACTTTCACCCGTATACGCTGAAACGAATGAAAATAAATTATCTAATATTCAATCTGAATTAGAAGGCAAACAAAATGACTTACAAAATAAATCAGCTGAGAAAGAACAAATAGAAAAAGAAATCCAGGAATTACAAAAGAAAATCGACGAATTAACTACTTCTATTAATAAAAACGAAGCTGAATTAAACGATACAAAAAAAGAAATTAGCAAAACACAGCAAGTTATTATTGAAAACAAGAAACATATAGAGCAATTACAAACGAACATAGATACACGTCAGGAAGTTATTAAACAACGACTACAATCTATGCAAGAAAAACCTCGCACAAATATCATTACAGAAGTATTAACAAGTTCTGCAAATATTGCTGATTTAGTTGATAATCTGTACTCCGTAAGTTTAATTTTAAACAACGATACAGATATTGTAAAAAAACAAACAACTGATCAAAATGCCGTGACAACAGAAAAAGAGGCTGTTGAGAAAAAAGAGCAACAACTGAAAGAAGCTGAACAAAAATTAGAGCATAAACAACAAGAGTTACAAAATAACCAACAACAGCAACAAACTCTTATTAACGATCTACATACGAAAGTAGCGAAAGTAGATTCTGAGATTGAAGGATTAGAAGAATCCAAAGGTATTTTAGAAAATCAGCGTCAAGCTGTTCAAAAAGCAATTGAAGAGGAAAAGCGTGCAGAAGAAGCTCGTAAAGCTGAAGAGGCACGTAAGGCTGAAGAAGCTCAGAAACAAGCTACTACATCTGCTCAAGCTGCCCCAACACCACACGATACAAATATCGGTGGATTTATTAAACCAGCGGCCGGATCGAAAACTTCTGGATTTGGCGCACGTTCTTTAGATAACCATAAAGGAATTGACATCGCCGCTTCGGGAACGGTTCCAATTATTGCCTCTGCAGATGGCGTCGTTATCCGTTCAGAATTATCATCTAGTTACGGAAACGTTGTGTACTTATCTCACCGTATAAACGGAAAAACATATACGACAGTATATGCACATATGAGTAGCCGTTCCGTATCGAATGGACAAACTGTAAAACAAGGCGATCAACTTGGATTTATGGGGAATACCGGTCAATCTTATGGACAGCATTTACACTTCGAACTTCACCTTGGAGAATGGAATGTCGGTAAAACAAATGCAGTTGATCCATCTCCTTATATTGGATTATAAAAAACTCGGTGCATACCGAGTTTTTTTACTACCACTTCACACTTTATAGGCATTTCACATAGACTACAACTAAATGCCTATATTTTGCGGGGGGATAAATATGAATACACAATTACAAGAAGAAATAGAAGAAGCTAGAGAAACATACATCGGCCGACTATTTACATTCGGCGGCTCAGTGTTATTTTTAATTGGATCATTTATCGCGGTTGTCACAGCTTATAAAGCATATAATCGCTTATTGAATACATCTACAACATAATAAAAAGACGGAGAAATCTCCGTCTTTTTATTATGCAAACATTTTAAATACGCCTATCGCATTTAAAAATACGATAATTACAGTTACTGGAATTATATAACGTAATAAGAAAAACCAAATATTAAACAATGTTTTCCCTTTCGTTTCCGTAACTTCTAATTCTTTCATTAATAACTCTTTACTCATTTTATTTGGTACGAATAGTGAAATGGCTAGCACCCCTAACGGCAGCAACACATTACTTACCGAAAAATCGACGAAATCAAAGAATGTCTTCCCAAATATTTTCACATCACTCATAACTCCAAACGATAACGCTGATGGAATTCCAACTGCAAAAATAAGAATACCTATTAATAACGATGCTGACGGACGCTTCTTCTCATTATCTTTCGCAACAGATGCTACTACAATTTCAAGCATTGAAATCGCAGATGTTAAAGTCGCAAAGAAGAATAACACTAAAAACATAATAAAGAAAAATTGTCCAAATGGTATTTTTGCAAATACAGCAGGAAGGACGATAAATAGCAGCCCTGGTCCCTCGGTCGGCTTAACTCCTAATGCGAAAATCGCTGGAAAAATCGCTAATCCTGCAAGTACTGTAATAAAAATAGTTAAACTTACAATAGATGTTGCTGATTTCGCTAAATGTTCTTCTTTCTTTAAATACGAGCTATACGTTACCATTACCGAGGCACCTACTGTTAGAGAGAAGAAAGATTGTCCCATCGCATATAAAATCGTATCTGCTGTAAGCTTTGAAAAGTCAGGTTTTAAGAAGAACTCCACTCCAGCAAAAGCACCATCAAGTGTTAACGCACGAACAATGATAGCAATAAATAAAATAAATAATAGCGGCATCATGTACTTACTTGCTTTTTCTATGCCTTTTTCCACACCTTTACTAACAACAAAAATGGTACAAAGCATAAAGATGAATTGCGCTCCAATAGCACTTACTGGATTTGAAATTGTTTCACCAAACAATTGCCCATAATCTACTACTCCGTTCCAGAAGCTACCTGTGACACTATAGTATAAATAAAGTAAAATCCATCCACCTACAACACTATAGAAAGATAGTACGCTAAAACAAGTAACAACTCCCATACGACCAATCCAAGGATATAACTTGCTATTTGGTACTAATAGTTTATAAGCTGTAACCGCCTCTTTTTGAGTACTACGCCCAATAACAAACTCGGCTAGAAGAAGAGGCATACCAATAAATAAAGTTAGTAATAAGAATACAAGGAAGAATGCGCCTCCCCCACCATTACCTGCAACATATGGAAACTTCCATATCGCACCAAGACCTACTGCGGCTCCGGCTGCTGCGAGTACAAAGCCAATTTTCGACGTCCATTGCTGTGTTTCTTTCATCATAATTTCTCCTTTTCTGAATATTTAAACTTTTATTAATTATACACTTTCATTTCATACTCGCACACCTCCTTTAGAAAATAAAAAAGTCCCCTACACGCAAATATGCATGTAGAGGACGATATATGTAATATAAATACCGTGGTACCACCTCAATTGGATTGATAAATCCCACTTGTTCAAGTACAGGAAAATTCCGATACTCTATCCTTTTAACGGCGGAACCCGGGTTGCCTACTGCAATGTTCAGCATACCTCTCGCAAGCCCATTCTGTATATTTTATCGTACCGGGCTCACACCTTCCCCCAGCTCTCTGAACGCATCAAATATACGTACTCTTCTTGCTCATCGATTTCATCTATTGAAGTTACTTGTGATTATAAATTATATTCTTATAGTTGTAAAGTACAATTTACTCATTATCCTATATGAACTTTTCTCTCTAATTCTTGTAAAAACAATTCTCTTTTTTGTTCATTTTGAACATATACCGCCTTTAATACTTCTTGTAATAATATATTTCTCTGCCGCTTCTCTACTTGTAATTCTTTCACTCTTATTCTTACTTCATATAAAAAATCAAGATACGCTTCATACGTCTCATCATATTTATTTGCGATATCATCACGAATTTTTTTCGCAAGTTTCGGGCTTGCTCCGCCTGTAGAAACAGCTACATTAAGTAGCCCACGATGAAACGCTGCTGGAAAATGAACATTTCCACTTTCCGGATTCGTAATAACATTTACCAATTGATTCACTGCAGCATCTTCAGCAATTTGTTCATTTAGTACCGAATCGCTAGTCGCCGCGACTACTAAAAAAGCATCTTTAATATCACTTTTTTCATATTCCCTTTGATACCAACGAATTTGCTTTTCTTCTACAAATTTTACTAAATTCACATCTAACTCTGTACTTACCACAACGATATCCGCACCTTGTTTTAGTAAAGGAATAATTTTAAATCCTGCTACTTTTCCCCCACCAATGACAACAACACGTTTCTTATCAACTCGCACTGTAAGTGGATACATATTGACCTCCCTTCAATATTTCCTCTGTTTTCTGAATTAACATATCTCGAAACGCTACATTCTTCCCTAAATATGGACTTGTTTTTATCTCTTCCGACTCATATTGACGCACTTCTTTCTCAATATGTTTCATGAGCAAGCCTGTAAATAATAAGTAAGGTAACACAACAATGTTCCGTTCTTTTTGTTCTACAATTTCTTTCAACTTCTCATCAAACTTTGGCTCCGCGGCTGCTAAATAACAAACTTCCACCTTTATAATGTTCTTTTCTTTTTGAAATAAAGAAGAAATCCACTTTATATCTTGTAAAGTTTGAGGATCACTACTTCCTCGTGCAACGAGCAAAAGTGTTACTTCTTCTTTAATACCCATTCCGTTATATACCGCCTTTACAAGCACTTCTGATACACCAAATGGATTACCATGAACTATTTTAATATTCGGATATTGATCGTTTAACCTTTGTAATTCAAGCGGAATATCTTCCTTCACATGTCCTGCCGCTAATAAAAAAACAGGGATCGCGACAATCTCTGTAGCACCACGCTTCACACATGTACGAAATCCTTCATCAATAGATGGACTTGCTAGCTCTAAAAAACAAACTTCTTGAATATTTGCCTCTACACGGCTCATACATGATGTAATAAATTGAATTGCTTCTTCTTTTGCCGCTTTCAAACGGCTTCCGTGACATATATATAAGACAGCTTTCATATCACAACACTCCGCTTACTTGATATGCATTTTCCGTTTGCTTCTCAAACCAATGTATCTTTTCTCTAAAACGGACAACTTCTCCAATAACAATCATACTTGGATTTTGAATTTGTTCTTTTTTAGCAACTTCTACTATCGTTCCTAACGTCCCTGTAACCGTACGTTGCATAGATGTCGTCCCCCACTCAATAATAGCAGCAGGTGTATTCTTTTCTTTTCCGTACTTTATAAGTTGTTCACATATGTAGGGTAAATTACTAACCCCCATATAGACAGCTAATGTATCTACACCTTTCGCTAAGTTCTCCCATTTCACTTCTTCCTCAGCACCTTCTTTTCTATGCCCCGTCACAACGGCAAAACTTGCACTTGCATCGCGATGCGTCACTGGAATGCCAGCATAAGCAGGAGCAGCTATGCCCGCTGAGATGCCAGGAATAATTTCAAATGAGATACCTTGCTTTGCCAATGCTTCAGCTTCTTCTCCACCTCTTCCAAATACAAATGGATCCCCGCCCTTTAGTCTCGTTACAACTTTTCCTTTTTTCGCATATTTAACAAGAAATGTGTTAATCGTCTCTTGCTTCATCGTGTGATAATTTGGGAGTTTCCCGCAATAAATTAAATCCGCTTCAGGCTTTGCATAAGAAAGCAATTCTTTATTTACAAGACGGTCGTACAATATAACATCAGCCTTCTCGATGCATCTCAACCCTTTAACAGTAATTAAATCCGGATCACCAGGACCCGCCCCGACGATATAAACCTTCCCCATCATCTCTCCTCATTTCTATTATTAAAATGAAACTTCCATCCTTATACACGAATGGAAGTTACTACTATTTTGTATTACAATGTTCCCTACTCATAAATAACAAACGCCGCTCCTTTTCGAATCTTCTTTTTTTCATATAAGGAGATTTCTTTCACTTCTGGTAGCGGTAAAAAATACTTTTCCAGCTCTATTTCCGCAAGCTTAAACGCTTGCTCTTCACTTTGAGCAACAACGACTATAGGAACAACACTATTCACTAATACAGCTTCAAATCGATATAAATCCATATTGTCCCTCCTAAGACGCTATTACTTCTTCTAATACGCGATTTAGTACAATTTGTAATTCTTCCACTCCAACACGTCCTACGAAATCATAAAACGTTTCGGCTAGTAATTTATTCTTTTGGAAATAACGTAAAAAGGACACGAGAACATCCGGTAAATCTTCACCATCTATTTTCCCTTTTAATTTTTCGTTATACGCTCCGCCATCCAATAGCGTTCCGCCCACATATATTTCAAATGCCTCAACGATTCCCTTTTCCTTTGTTTTCAGTTTTACTCCTTGCAAACCAATATCAGCAATTTGACGTTGACCACAGGAGTTCGGGCATCCTACCATATGAATTCGAACCGGAACATCAAGTGCAATTTGTGTATCTAAGTATTCTGCGATTTTGCGTAATCTTTCTTTCGTTTCTACTAATGCAAGATTACAATACTCAATACCAGTACATGAAACCGCATGACCGATAAACGATTTCGGGTTTGCAGAAATTGCTTCAAACAACGGTTCACTTAATAATCCTTCAACATTTTCTGGCGGAACATTCGGAATAATGAGGTTTTGTGAGTTACAAGTACGAATTTGTCCATTTCCATATTGCTTTGCAATTCTTGCAATCTCAAACATCTCTTCTGCATGTAAACGCCCTACCGGCACATTAAAACCGACATATTTTAATCCTTCTTGTTTTTGATCTTGTACGCCATAAAAATACCCGGCATTCCATCCTTTGAGCGCACTTTCTCCTTTACTTTGCAAGGGTCCTGTGTATTCTACTAGTTTCTCTTTAAATTTCTCAGCTCCCCAGTCAGCAACAAGAAATTTCAAACGTGCTAAATGGCGTTTTTCGCGATATCCAAAATCACGGAATATAGTAGCAATTGCAATCGCTACGGCCTTTACTTCTTCTGGTAAAACGAATACATCTAATTCTTCCGCTAAGTAAGGGCGCGCAGATAATCCTCCGCCTACTTTTATATGAAAACCAACTTTTTTCTCACCATCTATTTCTTTCGTAGCAGGTGTAAATGCCACACAGTTAATTTCAGCATTTGCCGAATTATAAATGTTAGAACTAATAGACATTTTAAATTTACGTGGAAGATTAGAAAACTCTTCATTATGTTGGAAATAATCGTATATTTCTTTCACAATCAACGTTGTATCAAATAGTTCATTCGCATCAATTCCAGCAAGTGGATTCCCTGTAATATTACGCGTAATATCACCACACGCACCCGCTGAAGATAAACCAACTCTCGCTAACCTTTTAAAAATATCCGGAATTTGCCCAATTTCTAGCCAATGAAACTGAATCGCCTGTCTCGTCGTAATATCTAACACATCACGCCCATAGTCTTCAGCGATTGAAGCAAGTGCTTCTGCCTGTGCATTTGTAATAATCCCAGAAGGAATATTAACACGCATCATAAAATAGCCAGCTTCTTTCGGTCGTTGCAAATACAATCCGGCCCATTTAAAGGAGTCCCACTCTTCTTTCGGAATAGATTCAAATCCATTTTCCGCATAGTAAGGAATATCATTAAAGATTTCCAAACCATCTTTTTTCAATTTGTTTTTCTCAGTCTGATTTAATTTTTCATTATTAGCCCATACTTTTTCATAACTCATTTTTAAATCCCCCTATATAAAGCTACGCTCTTGTAAGTACTTCACGATTTGTTCTGCACATTCTTCAATAGAATACTTGTGCGTTTCTACAATTAATTCTGCTTGTTCCGGTTCCTCATACGGTGAATCAATACCAGTAAACTGTTTAATATCACCTTTTCTCGCCTTTTTATACAGACCTTTCGGATCACGTTTCTCACACTCTTCAATTGGACACTGCACAAAGACTTCAATAAACTCATCTGCCGCTAATAGATCTCTAACTTGTTTTCGATCTACTCGAAATGGTGAAATGAACGCTGTAATGACAACAGTACCTTGATCTACAAATAGCTTCGCCACTTCGCCAATACGTCTTATATTTTCCATACGATCACTTTCAGAAAAACCTAAGTCTTTATTTAAACCGTGGCGAATATTATCCCCATCTAACACATAATTTCCAATATTCTTTCCAAATAGTTTACGAGCAACCGCATTGGCTACTGTAGATTTACCCGAAGCTGATAAACCAGTAAACCAAACTACAAAACTGTGATGCCCATTCTTCACTCTTCTCTCATCTTTTGAAACCGAAGCTGTATGCCAAGTAATATTCGTATCCATCTCGTTCTCTCCCTATTCTGTTACTACTTCTTTTTTCAAACCTTTCATTAGCACTTCCACTACTTCTTTACGACTAAATGTACTTGGCGGAATCTCACCATTTCTTAACATTTCTCTTACTTTCGTACCTGATAAAATGACGTGGTCTTCTTTTCCGTGCGGACATGTTTTCGTTGAAGCCATCGCTTCACATTTGATGCAATAAAAACTATGTTCAAAAAATAACGGCGTAATCCCTAACTCTTCTACTGTAAAATTCTTAAAGATGTCCTGCGCTTCATACGTTCCGTAATAATCTCCTACTCCTGCATGATCACGCCCGACAATAAAGTGAGTACAGCCAAAATTCTTTCTTACTAATGCATGAAATATCGCTTCACGTGGACCTGCATATCGCATCGCTGCAGGAAATACCCCTAAGAAAACACGATCTTTTGGATAATAATTCTGTAGTAATAATTCATAACTTTCCATCCTCACATCAGCAGGAATATCATCTGATTTCGTTTCACCAACGAGCGGGTTTAAAAAGAGACCATCGACAATTTCAAGTGCAGATTTTTGAATATATTCATGCGCACGATGTACAGGATTGCGTGTTTGGAACCCAACTACCGTTTTCCATCCACGCTTTTTAAATTCCGCTCTTGTTTCGATTGGATCTAAATGATAAGAAGCAAACTGATCATTTTCAGAGCGTTGTATTAAAATAATAGCGCCTCCAACGTAAACGTTCGGCCGATCATACAATTTTTTCACCCCTGGATGAGCCTCATCCGTCGTTTTATATACGAGTAACGCCTCTTTTTCTTTATCAGGTACAAAAATATCTTCTATTTGAATAACACCATATACAGTTCCACCTTTAACAAGCTTTACTTCTTCTCCAACTTTCAATCTTTCTGCTTCTTCTTCCGTTACTGGTAATGCAATCGGTATACTCCAAACACTACCGTTTACTAAACGAAGCGTTTCTACAACTGAGTCATAATCTCTCTTCCCTAAAAATCCTGTAAGAGGGCTATATCCTCCTGTCGCCAAAAGTTCTAAATCACTAAGTGCAATTTTGTCTAGCTCGATTTCTTTTACAATGTTCGATATGTCATATGTTTCATCAATACGGTTTACTAATTCATTTGTTGTACTCATCTTTTTATATCCCTTCTTAGCTTTATTTCAAAATCTATCTCATTGAAAGTGAAGTCCGCATTCTGTCTTCATTTTCCCAGCCCATCTTCCATCTCTTGAGTCGCCACCATCTCCTACAGGCAATGTACATTTCTCACACCCAATACTCGGATAGCCAACATCATGTAGCGGATTATATGGCAAACTATGTTTGTATACATATCGCCAAACTTCTTTCCAAGTCCAATGAATGAGCGGACAAACTTTAATAGATTGAAAACGACGATCTTGATTTATAAACTGTGTGTGCTTACGCGTTTCTGATTGTTCCCTTCTCAAGCCTGATATCCACGCTTTTTCGACTGCTAATGATTTTTCTAACGGTAAAATTTTTCTAATATTACAACAAAGATTCGGATTACTTTCCCATAATTTCTCTCCATGAAGCTTCGCCTGTTCTTCAAGTGTAAACTCAGGCTGTTTTTCTATAATATTTAATGAAGGAAATCTCTCACGTACCTTTTTAATTAATTCGTACGTTTCTTGAAAATGAACATTTGTATCTAAAAATACAACTTTAGCAGATGGATTTACTTGGTTTATAAGGTGCAATAAAACCATTCCCTCCACTCCAAAGCTACATGCATATACAATTTCATCTTTATACTCTCTATAAGCCCAGCTTAATACCGATAACGCACCCTTCGTTTCATCTTCTTCAGAAAATGAAACACTATTTTCTTCCCACGTTTCGTACGTCAACATGTTTTTTCCCCCTGTAACAGCAAAAAGACGGTTTTAACCTAATAAAATAGATTAAAACCGCCTCTAGTTTTTCTAGTCAGCGCTTTTTACTTTAAACGGACTTTTTCACTTTTTTCCAATTGAATCACTTTTCCATCTTGCACAACAATTGTAATTGAACCATATTTCATATCAACAAGCATCGTTTGAATTTTTTCGGATACTTCATCAAAATGTTCCCGTACTCCCACGCAAACAGCCCCCTTTTTATTCATAAAAAAAATCTTTCCCATTTCGAAAAGACTGTTCGGTAATATATTTTACCTTATCTTTCAAAATGGATTCCATTTTGCTGGATTTAGCACCTTGCTTTCTATAAGCAGGTTGCCGAGCTTCATAGGGCCAGTTCCCTCCACTTCTCTTGATAAGCTTTGTATTTGTATTTTATCACAATTCTGATTTTTTTCAATCCTAGTTTTCCGATATATTTTAATTATTTTATTTTTTTAAAAAGGAATTGCCCACCCTGAGCAATTCCTTTTTCACATTTAAACAAGCTCTTTAATACGTATGCGATCGTTCCCAATAATATTTTCATATGTTTCACGTTCTACAACAATTTGTGACGTCCCGCCTTTTGCAAAGACTACAGCTGGTCTACGAATACGATTATAATTATTAGCCATCGAGTAGCCATACGCACCCGTACAAGAAATCGCTAGTAAATCAGAAGAGGCAACTTTCGGGAGATCAATATCCCAAATAAGCATATCTCCACTTTCACAGCATTTCCCAGCAATCGAAACGAGTTCCTCATTTTCATCATTCCCTCGATTCGCCAACATCGCCTCATAACGAGCTCCATATAGAGCCGGTCTTAAATTATCCGTCATCCCACCATCGACTGAAACATATTTCCGAATACCAGGAATCTCTTTCACTGCTCCGACTGTATAAATTGTTGTTCCGGCATCACCTACGATACTACGGCCTGGTTCAATCCATATTTCCGGAAGCGGATATTCACATAATGTAAACTGCTCTCTCACCGTACTTGTTACAGCGTGCACATACGTTTCAAGTGTTAACGGTGTATCAGACTCCGTATAACGTATACCGAAACCTCCGCCCACATTCAATACTTTCACTACATAGTTTGTTCGCTCTCTCACTTCTTCTAAAAATTGACGTAGTACTTCAATTGCTCGAACAAAACCAGCCGTTTCAAATATTTGTGATCCAATGTGCGAATGAATTCCTAATACATTATAATTTGATTTTTGCAAGGCAAGCTCAATTGCCTGCATCGCTTGACCATTTGAAACACCAAATCCAAATTTCGAATCATCTTGCCCTGTTGTTATATATTCGTGTGTATGTGCCTCTACTCCAGGCGTTACACGGATTAATATGTTCACAAATTTCCCATGTTGAATCGCTAAGTCATGTAAAATTTCTAATTCTAAGAAATTATCTACTACAAAACAACCGATATTTGCCTGAAGAGCCATAATAATTTCTTCTTCTGTTTTATTATTTCCATGAAAATGAATACGAGATGCCGGAAAACCTGCTTGGAGCGCAGTATATAATTCCCCTCCAGAAACAACATCTAAAGACATATTCTCTTCACGAGCCACTCGGCACATCTCCATGCACAAGAACGCCTTGCTTGCATATGCTACTTGATAAGAGAAACCACTTCCTTTAAAAGCACGATGAAACGTACGACAATTCTCTCTAATAAACTCTTCATCGTATACATAAAGTGGTGTTCCGTATTGTTTTGCTAGCTGCGTCGTATCGCACCCTCCAATTTCTAAGTGTCCTTGCCCATTGATTCGGCTTGTGCCGTGTAAATACATTTGAATTCCTCCCTTATTTCCTCTAAAACTCATAACCCCAATCTTCTATTCATTGCAGCACGCTTTTAGATAGACAAAAAACGCGCGGAACAATGTTCACACGCGTTTCTTATTAGGAAAAATATATATTGAAAAAATAAACGAGTTGTTATCTTCTCAAATAAGAAACCGCATCAACATCTCCAAATAGCTCTCCATAAAATAAATCTTATGACAGTACTACATTTATTCAATGCAGTCCCAATATATGAATAACGTGGTCATTCTTATATTTCGGCAATAGTCCCTTTCAACCTATGATCACAGATTCCACTAAATCTCCCATAGCTTACTCTTTCCTATCGCGGCCTCTACCTTTGAGAGTAGATGAGGTAAGTCTATTTAATTTTCAAACATCTAATGTTGCTATTAACAATACCAAAGGAACATTTTATTTGTCAAACAATTTTTCAAATTGTTTTTTTACAGTTTAATTTGGTGTCATTTGGTAAACGTTTTACTACAACCTTTGTTACTTCCCATTCGCCTTCCTCATTATTAAACGTAATTGTTACTTTTTCAAATGGCGGAGCAATTTTCCCACCAACTCGTTCATATTTCGTTACTTCGATAACTGCTTGAAATAAATATGTACCACTATACATTTTTTTTAAGCTAATAATTCTCGGACACTCATATGGTTTCAAGCCCCCATACTGTTTTTCAATCGCTCTATTTATTTTTGGAAATAAAACAGAATAAAGCGCATCTTCCATGAGCGGCGTATCATATTGTGCTACTGATATATTCGGTGAAGCAAAAAACATAAAACCACTGCATACTATAACGTATAATAAATTTCGCATTATAACCTCCGCATCATTACGCAATACTTTCTATGTTTAGCAAATGATAATAATCATACATAGAAATTTCATTTTATTGTCTCCCACTTCCCTTTTTCTACTCAATTGTTGCAAAAAAAGCCCACAATCCTCTTTTATTTTCGTATAATGATACTCATAGTATAATAATCATAATAATAAAGGACTGTTCGTATATATAAAGTGAGGATAACTGCAATTAACTTCACAAGAACTGTCATGCTTTCAGGAGAGGAGTATATTATGCTACAACATCTGTTTCCAAAATTACGATTTGCACTCGTTGCAGTCGTTTTATTATGGATTAAAACATATATTGTGTACAAGCTAGCATTTGATATTAAAATTGATAACTTCTTTGAAGAATTTATGCTTTTTATTAATCCACTAGCTTCATTACTTTTATTTTTCGGTTTAGCTTTACTTGCATCTAAGTACCGAAATCGAATTATTATTGTAATTAGTTTTATACTGTCATTTATTTTATTTGGAAATGCAATGTTTTACGGGTTCTATAACGATTTTGTTACATTCCCTGTTTTATTCCAAACAAATAACATGGCTGATTTAGGAACGAGCATTAAAGAGCTCTTTACGTACAAAACATTACTTTTATTTGCAGATACAATTATTTTAATGTTTATTTCACGTAAATTCCCATCATTTTGTGATACAACGCCACTTTCTCGTTCTGAGAAGCGAACTTTCTTTAGTGGTGTAACAGCGCTATTAGCACTGCAAATTGCTGTTTCAGTTATTTATAAACCACAAATGTTCTCACGCTCATTTGATCGTCAAACTGTCGTGAAAAATTTAGGTTTATACACATATCATCTATTTGATATTACACTTCAATCCAAATCTTCGGCTGAACGTGTATTTGCAAGCGGAGATGGATTTTCAGAAATTAAAAACTATGTAGACGCAAAAGATAAGCAGGTTGATAAAAACTTATTCGGAGCTGCAAAAGGTAAAAATGTAATTTTAATTTCAATGGAATCTACACAAAGTTTTGTTATTAATAAAAAAATAAATGGGAAAGAGATTACACCATTTTTAAATCAGTTTATAAAAGATAGTTTTTACTTCGATAACTTCTATCATCAAACAGGACAAGGTAAAACTTCTGATGCTGAATTTATCGTGGAAAACTCCCTTTATCCATTAGACCGTGGCTCTGTATTCTTTACTCATGCTAACAATGAATATACCGCGACACCAGAGCAATTAAAAAAATACGGTTATTATTCTGCGGTTTTCCATTCAAACGATAAAACATTTTGGAATCGTGATGTAATGTATCCTGCACTTGGATATGATCGTTATTTTAATTTAAATGATTACGTAGGCACTGAACAAATGTCTGTCGGTTGGGGATTAAAAGATAAAGAGTTCTTTGAACAATCTATTCCAAAGTTAAAATCTTTACCGCAACCGTTCTATACAAAATTTATTACTTTAACAAATCATTTTCCATTTATTCTAAGTCCAGAAGATAAATATGTTGATGAGTTTAATTCGGAAAGCGGTGTTCTAAACCGCTATTTCCCAACGGTCCGCTACACGGATGAAGCTCTTAAATTATTCATTAATCAATTGAAAGAAGAAGGGTTATACGATAATTCCGTTATTGTCATTTATGGTGATCATTATGGTATTTCTGAAAACCATAATGCAGCTATGGCTCAATTCCTTGGGAAAGACGCTATTACACCGTTTGATTCTATGCAATTACAACGCGTCCCCCTCATCATTCATGTACCTGGTCAAGAAGGAAAAGTCATTTCTAAAGTATCAGGACAAATTGATATTAAACCAACGCTTCTTCATTTACTTGGTATTAAAACAAATCAATCAATTGAATTTGGAACTGACTTATTTATAAAAGAAAAGGATCCACTTATGGTAATGCGCGATGGTAGTTTTGTAACAGAAGATTATGTTTATACAAAAAATATATGCTACAAAAGAAGCTCAGGTGAAGAGGCTGACATAGCACTATGCCAGCCATATATCGAAAAAGCCAAAACAGAATTAAAATTCTCCGACAAACTGATTTATGGAGATTTATTACGATTTGATCCTAACAATCGATATAAAACTGGAACGATGACAACGAAATTCGAATAAGGTGAGAAGCAACTTTATGAAAAGTTGCTTCTTTTTTTCTTACGCTTCAAATCTTTCACAAATTGGGAATTTCTTTCGTACGAAGAAGAAATTTATGGTATGATAAAATAAGTAAACTTTCATACACTAATTAAGAATTTATAACAGAAAGCAAGGGATCAGATTTTGTATAGAGCAGCTATTCCAAACTTATTTACGCTCGGAAATTTATATAGCGGATTTTTATCAATCGGCTATGCATCTTTAGGATATTATAAATCAGCTGCTATTTTAGTACTTATCGGGATGATGTTAGATAGTCTTGATGGTCGTGTTGCTCGTTTATTACGCGTTGATTCACAAATGGGAAAAGAGCTTGATTCACTCGCGGATGTTGTAACATTTGGTGCAGCACCTGCTGTTTTAATGTATTACACGTCTTTTTCCAACTACGGAATCATTGGACTATACATAGCGGGATTATTCCCTCTGTTCGGAGCATATCGCTTAGCACGATTTAATGTAACACCATCTTCTACTTCTATGAAATATTTCACTGGAGTTCCGATTACTGCAGCAGGAGGGCTTGTCGCCTTCTTAACATTATTTTCACATACCATTCCAAAAATCGTTCTTATTACAGTATTTGTAACGTTCGCATTTTTAATGGTGAGCCGCATTCGTATCCCTAGTTTAAAAGATGTACCAATTCCACGATATAGCATAATTATTACACTATTTTTAGTCGGAATCATTATCACAATGTACCAAACAGGTTTTGGTAATTTTTCTGTTTTCTTATTCATTGCCATTCCACTATATATTTTGTATATGCTATCTCAATTTATTAGACAAAGACCATCTAAAAAAGCAAATAAAGAAAAATAAGAAAAACCTTCCGAATTCGGAAGGTTTCTTTTTATTTTTCAACTAAAACTTTTTGATTTACAGGTGTTACAGGTTCTTCACCTTTTAATACAGCTAAAATATTTCTAACTGCCATTTCAGCCATCGCATCACGCGTTTCAAATGTTGCATTTCCTACATGAGGTGTGAGCACAACATTCTTCAATCCTTTTAGCTCTTCTGTAATCTTCGGTTCAAATTCAAACACATCAAGAGCTGCACCCTCAATTTCATTCGTTTTTAATGCATGCGCAAGTGCAGATTCATTCATAATTGGACCACGTGCAGCATTTACGATATACGCTGTTTTCTTCATCATTTTAAATTGCTCTTCATCAATCATATGATGCAGCTTTGGATTATACGCACAGTTAATTGTAATAAAATCTGCTGTTTGTAATAACTCTTCTAACGTTACATATGTCGCTTCCAGTTCATTCTCAGCTTCAGGCTTACGATTTGGCCCCGTATATAAAACATTCATTCCAAATGCTTTCGCACGTTTTGCTACCGCTTTCCCAATTTCTCCAAGACCAATAATTCCAATTGTTTTACCATATACTTCTCGGCCTAAGAAAAATAGTGGTGCCCAGCCATTAAATCCAGTTGTACGACATAACGTATCTCCTTCAGGAATTCGTCTTGCTGCAGCTAACAGAATTGCAAACGTTAATTCCGCTGTTGCCTCTGTAGATACTTTCGGCGTATTTGTAACAGCAATACCCTTTTCTCCAGCATATGTGTAATCAATATTATCGTAACCCGCGCCATAGTTCGCAATAATTTTCAAATTTGGTGCTGCATCAATAACTTCTTTCGTTACCTTCGTAGAAAGTAAGCTTAAAAGTGCATCTTTATCTTTTACACGTTCTGCTAACTCTTCTACACTAATTAATTCTTCTTTATTATACATTTCTACATCATGATTTTTTAATAATCCTAATCCGATTTCTGGAATATTTCCTGCTACTAATATTTTCGCCACTACTAACACCTCTTCTATACAAAATATGTTATCTCTTATATTTCATTGTAAGAAATCCGCATATAAAAACCAAGGAATTTGATTATAGTTTTGAAAATCGACACTTTTTCCCATAAGAAAAGAGGAGATCCATCTCTCCTCTCTTCTTACGCTTTTTCTTTCGATTCTTTCCCAAGCTTAGCATCGATTGTTCCTTCTGCAACTGTATCGCTAATTTGTTCCTCAATAACAGAGTTAGCTGTATTATTCGATTCAGAAGTATAAGCTTGTTCTGCCACTTGAACATTTTGTTTATTTTGTTGTTTCGCCATTTTTCACCCTCCTTTTCATTCTTTCTTATTTTGAACCAAAAGGGTGGTTTTCATCAAAAAATCATGGTTCATTTCGAAATTGTTACTTCTTCTTCAAGCAATCTCATCGTTCTTACTCGTTTCGTAAATGTAGCTATGTGAGAAATATCATGATTGCGTAATGTCTTTATATTCTCTTCCACATACTTTCCTAAATCATTCGGATAATGGGCATCTGAGGATAGAGTAATTGGAACTCCATGCTTAGCTAATACTTGTAAATAAAGCGGACTTGGACACATTTCGCGCACAGGATAGCGATAGTACAATCCCGCATTTATTTCTGTTGCTGTATTTGTTTCCACTAACGCACAAGCAATGTCCTTATAATAAGAAAGCTGTTCATTCTCATCCAATCGATAATTAAATACTTTTATGTTATCGAGGTGAGCTATGATATCAAAAAGCTCGGAACGAACGGCACTTTCAACTGTAGCGAAAAACGTATGATATAAAGTATGTAACTCATGCGTATCAAAATACTCTTTCGTATCTGGATTATCAAATCCCCATCCATCTATAAAATGGACCGAGCCGATTACATAATCCCAATCTGCTAATGCTAGTAAGCCTTTTAACTCTTGTTCACCACCGATAAAATAATCTGCTTCAATTCCAAGTTTGAGCGTTATCCCTCGTTCTCTCCATCGCTCTTTTGCCTCTTCAATCGCCTTTGTAAAATCATAAATAGACGCTACTCTTACTTGATCTAACCATTCTTTTTGTAAACGACCAAGCTTAGAATCACTAATATCTACATACTTTTCATAATATCCTTTCGCTTCATGAAAACGGTATAAGTGATCGACAATACCAATTTCTTTTATACCTTTTCGCAAAGCTTCTTCTAAATATAAATCAATCCATTTCGTTGTAAATGGACCTTCCTTCACACGTCTTTGCAGGCGTTCTTGTGTTTTCACAAGCCAGCCTATTGAATGCTTTTCTTCTTTAAGCGGTTCATAATATTGTAGTGCTTCATTTATTTTAGCAAGCCAACCTATTGAATACGGCCCTTCTTCTAAATGAAGGTGGTAGTCCACTTTCATCCATATTCCCCCTTATAATGTATCTATTTCTCTTCGGTCCCCTACTCTTGAAAGCTTTCCATTTCTTTCTGTCACTTCTTGCATGACATCTTCTAATGAAATATTTTTTTCAGCTAATAGAACAAAACAGTGATAAAACACATCAACCATTTCTTTTACTAGTTCTTCTTTATCATTATTTTTAGAAGCAATGATTACTTCGGCACATTCCTCACCAATTTTCTTTAAAATTTTATCTTCTCCTTTCGAAAATAAATAATTAGTATATGATTCAGGAAGTGGATTTTTCTTTCGTTCTTCAATTGTTTCAAATAATAACTTAAAGATATCTTCCATATGTATCCCCCTATATAATTTTGTAGTGAAAACACGTTTTCTCTCCCGTATGACAAGCTGGTCCTACTTGCTTTACAACAACAACAATTGAATCTTGATCACAATCTAAATAAAGGGATTGAACATATTGAACATTTCCCGATGTTCCTCCTTTATTCCATAACGATTGTCTCGAACGAGAATAAAACCATGTTCTTTTCGTTTCCAACGTCTTTTCATACGCTTCTTCATTCATATAAGCTAGCATTAAAACTTCGTTCGTATCTTCCTCGATAACAACTACCGGTATTAAACCTTTTGAAAAGTTAGGTTTCATAACCGCACCTCAACGTTTGCTTCTCTTAATTTTTTCTTTACATCCTGTACAGTCGCTTCACCATAATGAAAGATTGATGCTGCTAACGCTGCATCAACTGTTGTTTTTTGAAATACTTCTAAAATGTGATCCGCATGACCACATCCCCCTGATGCGATTACTGGGACGGAAACGCTGTTTGAAATTGCTTCTGTTAATCGAAGGTCATATCCATTTTTCGTTCCATCTGCATCCATACTCGTCAGCAAAATTTCTCCTGCTCCGAGCTTAACGACACGCTTCGCCCATTCTATTGCATCCATTCCCGTATCAATTCTTCCGCCATTTACGTATACATTCCATTTATCTTCCGCTACTTTTCTAGCATCGATTGCTACGACAATACATTGCGATCCAAAATGTTCTGCACCTGCCTGGATTAACTTTGGATTTCGCACTGCAGCTGAGTTAATTGAAACTTTATCCGCTCCAGCTCTTAGGAGATTATACATATCTTGAACATTTGCAATCCCCCCGCCAACTGTAAGAGGAATAAATACTTTTGAAGCAGTTTTTTCTACAACATCTATAATCGTTTTTCGCCCTTCATGCGTCGCAGTAATATCTAAAAATACGATTTCATCTGCCCCCGCATCATTATATAAAGCTGCTATTTCAACAGGATCACCGACGTCTTGTAATCCTATAAAATTCACTCCCTTGACTACTCGACCTTCTTTTACATCTAGACATGGAATAATCCGTTTCGCTAACATAGCTTTGTAACCTCTAACACTTCTTCTAAATCAATCGTTTTCTCGTAAAGTGCCTTCCCAATGATGACGCCATATATATTCATATCATGTAATCTTTTCACATCTTGAATAGATGCTACACCTCCAGATGCAATTACACGAATGCCCACATTTTTTTGCAGTAACTCTAATTGCTCAAAATTCGGTCCTGCAAGCGTCCCGTCTTTCGATATGTCTGTAAACACAATCGTTTGAACACCTAAACTTGCCATTTGCTTCGCTAAATCGATGTAAGAAATTTCAGATACATCTAACCAACCCCTCGTTGCTACGAAACCATTTTTCGCATCAATTCCAACAATAATTTTCTCTTTATATAGACGAACTACTTCTTCTAAAAATGATTTATCATAAAGTGCCGCCGTTCCTAAAATTACTTTTTCTACACCTACTGACAATAACTTCTCCACTGCTGCAAGTGACCGAACTCCTCCTCCAATTTGCACCGGAATACGTACCGTCCTGCATATTTCTTCAATGACATGCAAATTTACTGATTTTCCAGCAATCGCCCCGTCTAAATCAACAATGTGTAGTATTTTCGCTCCAAGTTTTTCAAATACGATTGCTTGTGCGACTGGATCTTCATTCATCACCGTTTCTTTACTAAACTCTCCTTGATACAGCCTGACGCATCGTCCTTCTTTTAAATCGATAGCTGGGAAGATTTCCATGCTTCTACCACTCCTTTAAAGTTTTTCAACATTTGCATCCCAATTTCACCACTTTTTTCTGGATGAAACTGTGCACCGAATATATTTCCTTTTGCTACAAAACCAGGTACTTTCACTCCATACTCACTTGCCCCATACACAATCTCATTTGGACAATCTGCATAATAAGAGTGAACATAATATACGAAAGAACCGTCCTCTACTCCACTCCAAAGCGATATTTCTCCTTCTTTTTTTAATTCATTCCACCCCATATGTGGAATTTTATAAGGAACTTTTAACTTTCGGATGACACCTGGCAATAAATTTAATCCGTTACAGTTTTGTAGTTCCTCACTTTTTTCAAATAAAAGCTGCATTCCTAAACAAATGCCCAGAAGCGGTTTCCCTGAATTTCCAACTTTTTTTAGCACACATACTAAATCTTTTTTTTCTAAAACGTCCATCGCTTTCGGAAATGCACCTACTCCTGGTAAAATAACTCCATCACTTCTCAATATTTCTTCTATATCATCCGTTACGATATACTCTGCTCCAATATATTTTAATGCCTGTTCCACACTACGAATATTTCCCATTCCATAATCTATAATTGCAATCAATTACAACATTCCTTTCGTTGAATTTACGCCAGTAATCTTGTCATTTTTATCGACTGCCTCTCTAAGCGCTCGACCGAATGCTTTAAATAAAGCTTCAATTTTGTGATGTGTATTGCTTCCATATAGTATGCGAGCATGTAATGTAATATTTGCAGCATGGGCAACTGCTCTAAAAAATTCTTCCGTTAGTTCTGTGTCAAAATCACCAAGCTTCGGATTTGTTAATTCACCTTGAAACACAATATATGAGCGCCCGCTTATATCAATTGCGACAAATCCTAAAGACTCATCCATTGGCACATATGCCGATCCGTACCTGTTAATTCCCTCTTTATTTTGCAATGCTTCTTTCAAGCAAGTTCCGAGCACAATTCCAACATCTTCAACCGTATGATGAGCATCAACGAATACATCACCTTCAGCTTCAACTTGCAAACCAAATCTTCCGTGCCTTGCAAATAAAGTTAGCATATGATCAAAAAATCCAACTCCCGTTTGCACAGAGACATTCGTACTTTCATCAAGTTGCAAACTTAATTTAATTTTCGTTTCCGTCGTCTCACGTACTTGACTAGATTGGCGCATTATTCTTCCTCCTTAAACCTAATTTGAATCGCTCTCGCGTGTGCATGTAGGCCTTCTTTATTTGCGAGTTCTACAATATGATGTTGTACACTTTTTAACGCTTCTTCCGTATAAGAAATAAAGCTTGATTTTTTCACAAAATCATCGACAGATAACGGAGAGAAGAACCTTGCCGTTCCACTTGTCGGTAATACGTGATTCGGTCCTGCCAAATAATCTCCGAGTGGTTCAGGTGCATATGGACCAAGAAAAATTGATCCTGCATGCTTTACATAAGCTAGAGCATTCATTGGCTCTTTTATATGTAACTCTAAATGTTCTGGAGCAATTTCATTTGATAATTGAAACGCCTCTTCTAAAGAAGGAACAATAAAAATTGATCCATTTCTTTTTATTGATTCACGAGCGATTTCACTTCTTGGCAACGTGTCTAACTGTCTTTCTATTTCTCTTTCTACTTCTTTAGCGAGCTGTATATTCGTTGTAATACAAATAGCTGTCGCCCTTTCGTCATGTTCTGCTTGTGATAATAAATCCGCAGCAATATAATTGGCATTTCCTGTTTCATCTGCGATAACTACAATTTCTGAAGGTCCAGCAATCATATCTATATTTACTACCCCGTATACTTCTCGCTTTGCTAGAGCGACATACAAATTCCCTGGCCCAACTATTTTATCTACTTTAGGAATCGATTCCGTTCCGTATGCTAGAGCAGCAATTGCTTGAGCACCACCGGCCATATAAATTTCATCTACACCTGCAAGGCTTGCAGCAGCTAATATATGCGGATCAATTCCTCCTTGTCTCGGCGGTGTTACCATTACAATTTTTTTCACACCAGCGAGTTTTGCTGGCAATACATTCATTAATACTGATGAAGGATACGAAGCTGTTCCACCTGGCACATACACACCTACATTTTCTAACGGCCGAATGAGCTGCCCTCTAATTACCCCTTCACTTTCACAATCGAACATAGATTGTCTTTTTTGCTTTTCGTGATACGAGACAATGTTTTTCTTCGCTTCTTTTAACGCTTCTAAAAAAGAATGTTCTACAAACTTACTTGCTTGTTTTATTTCTTGCTCACTTACACGAAAATCTTTTATCTCTACACCATCAAACTTTTTTGTATAGAACGATACACCCTCATCTTTACTCTCCCTTACGTTTTGAACAATTTCTCTTACACTTCTTTGAACAGTTTCTTCTATTATATTAGCGCTTTCTCGTAGCAATTTTATTTTCGATAACGCCTCTCGGAAATCTTCATACACTATCTCCATTTCAAGTCCCCCTATTTCCCTGACAAAATTTCTTGCTCCATCTTATTTATAACGCTGAATATTTCGTCTTTTTTAGTTTTCAACGCAGCCTTATTCACAATCATCCGAGCTGATATAGAGCACATTTCTTCAAATACAATTAATCCGTTTTCTTGTAATGTTTTTCCTGTTTCAACTATATCAACAATCGCATCTGCCAATCCCAGAAGCGGAGCAATCTCTACGGATCCTTCTATTTTAATAATTTCTACATCCTCCCCTTTATCATGAAAATAAGTGGAAGTAATGTGCGGATATTTCGTAGCAATTCGTTTCTTTCGGTAACTCTTCGGATTATACGTAGGAATAGAAGCGACACAAAATTTACAGACACCTACTCCTAAATCCACCATCTCATATATATCTTTCTCACATTCCATTAAAATATCTTTTCCAACGACTCCAATATCAGCTACGCCATGTTCCACATAAGTAGCAACATCTACCGCTTTCACTAAAATAAATGAAATATTTGTGTTTTTACTTTTAAACACCAGTTTCCTTCCTTTATCTTTGAGCTCTGAACAATCAATTCCAATTTTCTCAAACAGTGGAATAACATGCTTTTCTAATCTACCTTTCGTTAACGCAATTTGAATGTTACGCATGAAGCCTCCCCTTCTTTCTGGATGATCCATTTCTCTCTCCATACATATTCCACCAATGACTCACTCTTCGTCTCAACGACCGTCATTATTTTATTCTTTTTTGCAAATTGAAAACTGTCGTTTAAATTAGAGAATAGAGATAACTCCACTTTCTTCCCGTCCTTTTGAAGTAAATTTCGTAATCTTTCTGCTTCTGCTAAACTATTTAACTCATAATGAATCATAATATCTATTTGCTTTCGTTTATATGGTTCTTGCTGCTCTTGAAGTGCCTTAACAATTTGATTTACTTGCACCGCGAGTCCAACCGCTGGCATCATTTCTCCAAAATTGCTAATTAACTCATCGTATCTTCCGCCACTAATGATTTCTTCTCCAATTTCATATATATACCCTTTGAAAATAACACCCGTATAATAATCCAAATGTTGAATCATACCTAAATCAATTGATATGTAAGAGCCATATCCTAACTTTTCAATTGTTTCATACATTTCTTTCACCCTTGCAATTGCCTTTTTCATTTCATTACTTGAAGCAAGTTTTTCCGCTTCCTCAATGACTTCTAAATTCCCAAATAATCTTGGTAATTTCTCAAGTAATCTTACTGTTTCATCACATCGATTTAATTTCTTTTCTCCGATAAAACGTGAGAGTGCGGCATAATTTTTACTTTCAATATACGTCCTAAGTGACTTTTCTTCTTCATCATTAATGGAGAGCTTTTTTACAATACATTTATATAACTGCACTTGCCCAATCTCAATTGTGAAAGATTGCACCTTCAATTTTTGAAGTGCTTGAATTACGCTTATCACACATTCAATTTCAGCCCTTACATTATCAATTCCGATAATTTCAATACCACTTTGCACTATTTCATTATATTTCCCAGTAAGAGACTCATTCGCCCGAAATACATTCCCGCTATACGTTACTTTAAGAGGAATATCCCCTCTCTGTGTTCCAATTACTCTTGCTAAAGGAATTGTCATATCTGGGCGTAAAACGATAATCCGTCCTTTTTCATCAAAAAACTTATACATCTTTTCTTCATCTATCGGCCTGTTTTGAAATGCAAAAACATCGTAAAACTCAATTGTAGGTGTCCTTATTTCTTCATAACCTCTCTCTAAAAATGTACGTCTTAATTTTTGTTCCACTTCTTCAATTAACGTACATTCTTCGAATAAGTAATCTCTCGTTCCATTCGGATTTGCCCGCTTCCACTTTGTCATCTGAATTCACACACCCTTCCCTCTTTAATATATGCCCATTCCATTCCATTCACCCAAACCGAAAATAAAAAGAGCCTTGTAGACAAAATACCTACAAGGCTCTTTAGTAGAGTGTAGGTACAACGGGAATAACCCTTGTACCTACACGTTTTCACGTTAGGTTCAAGGGTTTCATGTATGATGATGTAGTTGTGTAAGCATTTTAATAGATTGCATTGTATTCATAATACTTACTCCCTTTCTCCTCTGATTTTTACATAGTATATAACAGATGATTCTGAATGTAAATACATTTTTAATATTCCGTTTTTTCTTAATATGAAGCTACTTTTCTTTCATACTCTCCAATTTCTTGTTCATATTGCATCGTAATGGCGATTTCATCTAGACCATTTAATAATTTTTCTTTCCACATTTTCTCGATTGTAAAATGAAGCCTGTGCGTATTCGTTGTAATTACTTCATTCTCTAAATCAACTTCTATTTGATTTCTCGCATTTGTTTTGGCAAGTTGTTCACGCATCTCTTTATCCATTACAATCGGTAACATACCATTCTTCATACAATTCATATAAAAAATATCTGCAAATCCTCCAGCGATAATAACGCGGAAACCGTAATCAGCAAGCGCCCAAGGAGCATGTTCTCTTGAAGAACCACATCCAAAGTTATCACCTGTAATTAATATACTTGCTCCTTTTCTGTCTAGATCATTAAGGGGGAAATTAGGATTTTCATGACGCTCATTATCGTAACGCCACTCATCAAATAAATACTTTCCAAATCCCGTCCTTTCAATTCTCTTTAAGTATTGCTTCGGAATAATTTGATCTGTATCAATATTATCATTCATAAGTACAGCGACCGTACCTTTATGAATACGAAATGGCTCCATCATAACTCTCCTTTCTAATATCAACAAAATGCCCATATAATGCAGCCGCTGCTGCCATAGCTGGGCTTACTAAATGTGTTCTCGCTCCCTTTCCTTGTCTTCCTTCAAAGTTACGATTTGAAGTAGAAGCACAATGTTCTCCTTCAGGTACTTGATCTGGATTCATCCCAAGACACATTGAACATCCAGGCTCTCTCCATTCAAATCCAGCTTCTTCAAATATGTGATGTAATCCTTTTTGCATCGCCGCTTCTCTTATCCTTTTAGACCCAGGCACAACGAGTGCTCGCACACCTTCTTTTACTTTTCTCCCTTTTACAACAGCTGCGGCAATTTCTAAATCAGATAAACGTGAATTTGTACAAGAACCAATAAAGACATGCTTAACAGGAATTTCAAAAGTACTTTGTCCAGGGCTCAATCCCATATAAGAAAATGCTCTTTCATCATTTCCATCCTGCTTTTCTGGTAATTTTTCATCAATACGAACACCCATACTTGGATTTGTTCCCCAAGTGACGTACGGCGCTAAATCCGTAACATCTATTGAAATATGTAAATCATAAATCGCATCTGAATCTGTATAAAGCTCCGACCATTTTTCCTTGAAAGATTCATAGTCTTTCGGTGCATACTTACGCCCTTTCACATAAGAAAATGTTTTTTCATCCGGTGCGATAATGCCTGCTTTCGCTCCCCCTTCAATTGCCATATTGCAAAGTGTCATTCGCTCTTCCATATCCATATCATGGATCGTCTCTCCATAGAATTCCATTACATACCCTGTTCCAACCGCTACACCGTACTTTGAGAGAAGATGCAAAATAATATCTTTTGCATAAACGCCTTTCGGTAACTTTCCTTTTAATTCAATCCCCATCGCTTTCGGTTTTCGTTGCCACAACGTTTGCGTTGCTAATACATGCTCTACTTCACTCGTACCAATACCAAACGCTAAAGCACCGAAAGCACCGTGGGTTGCTGTATGGCTATCACCACAAACAATCGTTTTCCCTGGCTGTGTGAGTCCAAGCTCCGGTCCGATAACATGAACGATTCCTTGCTCTTCATCACCAATATCAGCTAATCGCACCTGAAATTGTTTACAATTGTCACGAAGTGTATCCAATTGCTGCTTCGCAATGCGATCGGTAATATTCCAAACATCTTTCGTTGGAATATTATGATCCATCGTTGCAAACGTTAATTCCGGTCTCCGAACAGTTCGATTTGCAAGACGCAAGCCTTCAAAGGCTTGCGGTGAAGTTACTTCGTGAACGAGATGAAGATCGATATATAATAAATCCAATCCATTTTCATTTGTTGTAACTACATGTCTTTCCCAAAGCTTATCTAGTAATCTTTTTCCCATTATCGTCCTCTCCCTACTAGCGCCTGCTCTTCCATTTCTTGAATAACCGCCTTCGTAAATGAAGTTGTTGTCTCAGCTCCGCCAATATCCGCTGTACATTTTCCAGTTTGAAGAACTGCAGAAATGGCCTCTTCAATCGCATTTCCTTCTCTTGTTAATCCAAACGACTGTCCAAGCATCATTGCAACCGAACGCATCATTGCAATTGGATTTGCTTTATTTTTTCCAGCAATATCTGGTGCTGATCCGTGAATAGGTTCATATAAAGACGGTCCGTTTTCCGCATGACTCGCTGATGGAAGCATTCCTAGCGATCCTGCTAATACAGACGCTTCATCACTTAAAATATCACCAAACAAGTTTTCTGTTACGATAACGTCAAATCTCCTCGGGTTCCGAATTAACTCCATAGCAGCTGCATCTACTAAAATGTGCTCTAATTCAACATGAGGATAACGAAGAGCTACTTCTTCCGTAACAGTCCTCCATAATTTACTAGATTCTAAAACATTCGCCTTATCAATAGACGTTACTTTTTTCTCTCTCTTACTCGCTAATTGAAAAGCATAAGAAACGATACGTTCAATTTCATGGCGATGATACGTAAGTGTATCTGTTGCTACTTCTTCCGTGCGCTCTTTCGGATAAGAAAAATAAATGCCACCTGTTAATTCACGAACGACAACGAAGTCAATTTCATCAGCGTTTTTTAATGGTGATAAATGCGAAGTTGAGCTTTCTACCGTTACAGGGCGAACATTTGCAAATACACCAAGTCCTTTCCTTAAAGCTAATAGTCCTTTTTCCGGCCTTTCTTTCGCACTATCCCATCGCGGTCCACCAACTGCCCCAAGTAAAACTGCATCACTCGCTAAACAAGCGGCAAGTGTTCGTTGTGGTAATGGTTGCCCAGTTAAATCAATGGCAGCTCCGCCAAAATGCTCATCCTGTAAATAAAAACGATGACCGTATAACCTCTCTACCATATACAATACTTCTTTCGCGCTTTCCATAATTTCTGGACCAACACCATCACCAGCTAAACAAACGATACGTTTTTCCAATTTGAGCACCCCTTTAACAGAATTTTCAGAACTTTATTTTGATAGGTGGGGAAAGAATTCCTCACCTATCAAACACTTATTTCACAACAGTTATAAAAGATTTTAATTTTCCAGCCGCATGGACATACGCTCTTGCCGATGCTTCTAATACGTCTTGCGCAACACCAAAACCTGATACTTGATGAGTTCCTTCTTTTAATTCAACATGAACATGTGCAAGCGCATCTTGACCTTGCGTAATAGATTGTATGCGATAATCCGCTAAGTCACATTCTAACCCTAAAATTCTTTGAATTGCATTATAGATCGCTTCAATACTTCCAGAACCAGTTGCTGCATCTTCGTATATATTTCCTTCCTCATCTTTCAATACAACTGTTGCGCACTGTGTACTATTTGATACGAAATGTACTTGCAATTGCGTAATGCTATATTGTTGCGCCGAAAATGCTGCTTCACCAAGCATAAGCGCACGTAAATCTTCTTCTGTAATTTCCTTTTTTCGATCAGCTAATTTTTTAAATGCTTCAAACACCGCATCTCGTTCTTCGTTTGTAAATTCATAGCCTAGTTCTTTCATTTTTTCCGTAAATGCGTGACGTCCAGAATGTTTTCCAAGTACAAATAGATTTTGAGATTCACCTATAAGCGCCGGTTCAATAATTTCATATGTCGTCACTTCTTTTAAAACACCATCTTGATGAATACCTGACTCATGGGCGAATGCATTTGCTCCAACAATCGCTTTATTTTTTGGTACAACCATACCTGTTAAACGACTTACTAATGTACTTGTCGCTTTAATCTCTTTTAACGTCATAGAGGAATCTGCTTCATAGAAATCTTTTCTAATATGGAGAGCAACCGCGACTTCTTCTAGAGCTGCATTCCCCGCTCTTTCTCCAATTCCATTAATGGTTCCTTCTACTTGTAACGCTCCGCCTTCAACCGCAGCTAATGAATTCGCTACTGCCATCCCAAGATCATCGTGACAATGACAAGAGAAAATTGCTTTCTCATAAGAAGGAACGGATTCTTGTAAATATTTAAAGAGAGAATAATATTCTTCTGGATTCGTATATCCAACTGTATCAGGAATATTGATTACATTCGCTCCTGCTCTAATCGCAACTTCTACTGCTTCAGCTAGAAAGTGCCTCGATGTTCTTGTCGCATCTTCTGCTGAAAATTGTACTGTCGGAAATAATGATTTCCCGAGCATAACCGAGCGATGAATACTATCTAATACATCTGCTTTTGACATACAAAGCTTATATTTCATATGAATGTCACTTGTAGCTAAAAACACGTGTAAACGAGGAGATACAGCACCTTTCACTGCTTCATATGCTCTTCGAATATCGCTTTCCTTCGCTCTAGCTAAACTCATAACCGTAGCATTTTGAATTGTATTTGCGATACGCTTTACCGATTGAAAATCCCCTTCAGAAGCCGCTGCAAATCCAGCTTCCATTACATTAATTCCAAGCTTCTCTAGTTGCCGTGCAATTTGCAATTTCTCTTGTTCATTCAAATTAACTCCAGGTGATTGTTCGCCATCACGAAGCGTCGTATCCATGAACAAAATTTGCTTCATATTATTTAATCCCTACCTTTACTCGCGGCTGTACAAATGGCATCATCTCACGTAATTTACGCCCAACTACTTCGATTTGATGTTCGTTTTCTTTCTCATTTGTCGCCTGGAAATGAGGTCTTCCTGCTTTATGCTCGGCAATCCACCCTCTTGCAAATGTACCATCTTGAATTTCTGCTAATACTTCCCCCATCGCTTTCTTCGTATGCTCTGTCACGACACGTGGTCCCGATACGAAGTCACCCCACTGCGCTGTATCTGAAACTGAATACCTCATATTTTCAAGTCCGCCTTCATACATAAGGTCAACAATTAGTTTTAGTTCATGTAAACATTCAAAATATGCAAGTTCAGGTTGATATCCTGCATCAACTAGCGTTTCAAACCCTGCTTTTACAAGCGCAGTCACTCCGCCGCAAAGTACAGCTTGCTCTCCAAATAGATCTGTTTCTGTTTCTTCTTTAAACGTTGTTTCTAATACACCTGCTCTCGTCGCCCCAATTCCATCTGCATATGAAAGTGCCTTTTCAGTCGCAACTCCTGTTGCATCTTGATATACTGCAAATAATGCAGGAACAGCTCCCCCTTCAACGAACGTACGACGTACTAGATGTCCCGGACCTTTCGGTGCTACTAGAAATACATCTACATTAGCTGGCGGTTTTACTTGATCAAAGTGAACATTAAAGCCATGTGCGAATACGAGGGAATTTCCAGCCTGTAAATTTGATGCAATTTCGGCTTCATATACTTCTGGCTGTAATTCATCAGGTAGTAGAACCATTACTACATCCGCTTTTTCTGCTGCTTCCGCTACTGTATATACAGAAAATCCATCTTCTTTCGCCTTATCCCATGACTTTCCTTTTCTCAGTCCAACTACTACATCAAATCCATTATCACGTAAGTTTTGCGCGTGCGCATGACCTTGTGATCCGTATCCGATGATTGCTACTTTCTTTTCCTTTAATACATTTACCGTTACATCTTTTTCATAATAAACTTTCGCCATTTTCTTTTCCCCCTATATTTAAATGATTATTGAATTAACATAACTTGTTTATCTTGCTTTTTCATACTGCGCGTAAAAGCCGTTACACCTGTTCTTGCAATTTCTTTCAAACCGTATGGACGAAGTAATTCAATTAGCGCTTCTACTTTCTCCTGAGTACCTGTTACTTGCACCACTATGGAATCCTTCCCAACATCTATTACAGTGGCTCGAAATGGTTCAATTAAACTATATAATTCTGCTCTTGCGACAGAAGTTGCTACTTTAATAAGTGCAAGTTCTCTAGCAATCATCGCTTCTTCTGTAATATCTGATACTTTCAGTACATCGATTTGCTTATGAAGTTGTTTAATTAACTGCTCAACTTGCTGTTCATTTTCAACGTGTACAACAATCGTCATTCTCGAAATATCCGATGATTCCGTATGGCCTACCGAAATACTTTCAATATTAAAATGTCTTCGTGTCATAACACCTGTAATTCGATTTAACACACCGCTTTGATTTCGAACTGTCGCTGTAACAATTCTCTTCACCTTTTTTCCACTCCCTCCATTTGATGAACGCCTTTTCCTGGGGCAACCATCGGCATTACCTTTTCGGATTGAAGTACGCGGCAATCAATTACAACAGGCTCTCTTAATTCAATTGCTTCCTCTAATTGTTGCTTTGCAAGAAGTGGGTCTTCAATACGAACACCTTTTATGCCATAAGCATTGGCAAGCGCAACGAAATCTGGTTGACACGAAAGTAAAGAGTGCGAATATCGCCCATTATAAAATTCATCTTGCCATTGTCTTACCATCCCTAAAGCTTCATTATTTAAAATAAAAACTTTAACTGGTAAAGAATGCTCTTTTAATACACTAAGTTCTTGTAGCGTCATTTGAAATCCAGCATCACCGACGATTGCAATAACTAATTCTTCAGGCTTTGCGATTTGTGCACCAATTGCTGCCGGAAACCCGAAGCCCATCGTTCCTAATCCTCCCGAGGTTACCCATTTATCTGGATCTTTCAGCGGATAATATTGGGCTGCCCACATTTGATGTTGCCCAACATCTGTTGTTACAATCGCTTTCCCTTCCGTAATTTCATATAGCATATCAATTGCATATTGAGGCTTAATACGTTCCGCATGTTCTTTGTAAGAAAAAGGGTATTTTTCTTTTCTACTATTTAATAGCGTGAGCCAATCATTGTGGTTTACTTCCCCTTCCTTAAATTTGAGTAGAGCTTCTAATGCTCGCTTCGCATTCGCAACGATTGGAATTTCAGTCGGAACATTTTTCCCGATTTCCGCTGGATCAATATCTATATGCGCGACAATCGCTTCTTTAGCAAAATAAGCTAAATTCCCAGTAAGACGATCATCAAATCTTGCACCTATATTAATAAGTAAGTCACATTCATATAACGCCATGTTTGCGGTGTATGTACCGTGCATTCCTCCCATCCCTAGAAATAGTTCATCATCTGGCGGAAACCCACCAAGACCAAGTAATGTATGAACAACTGGAATATGATATTTGCGAGCAAAATTTGTTAATTCTTTCGATGCTTTCGCATGCAATACACCTGCTCCAGCTAAAATTAACGGCCTTTTTGAAGTCTCAATCGCTTGTAATAATTTGTTTATTTGTAGTAGATTCGGTTCGTAATTAGGCTGGTATCCTGGTAAATCCATTTGTACGTCGCTACATCGCTCGCCTTGCTCTACTACCATATCTTTCGGAAGGTCAATTACGACTGGCCCCGGTCTTCCTGTTCTAGCGATGTGAAATGCTTCTTTAATAATTCGAGGTAAATCCGATGCTTTTCGCACTTGATAATTATGTTTTGTCACCGGCATCGTAAGCCCCATAATATCCGCTTCTTGGAAAGCATCACTTCCGATTAACGTTGTTGCTACTTGCCCTGTAAATACAACAAGTGGCAATGAATCAATCATCGCGTCAGCTAGACCCGTAATAACATTTGTAGCGCCCGGTCCACTTGTTGCAATTACAACTCCTGGATTTCCTGTAATTCTTGCATATCCTTCAGCAGCGTGAATCGCACCTTGTTCATGCCTCGTTAAAATATGCGGAATCTCACAATCATAAAGTGCATCATATAGAGGTAAAACAGCACCACCCGGATAACCGAAAATTACTTCTACTCCTTCCTTTTCTAGCGCTTCTAACAATAGCTGTGCACCAGTTGCCAGTTTCTCTTCCGTTTTTGAAGACATTTTTCTTATAAGCCCCCTTTTTTAAAACATTTATAAAATAAAAAAATCCTACGTCCACACTCCAGCTATGTGCTGAAGGGACGAAAGATTTCGCGGTACCACCCTTCTTTGCAAGAATACTCTTGCCTCAGTGACTCGGGATGAGTCTAGCTAATAACGGAGCTACCGTCTAAGCCTAAACAAACGCTTCAGCCTAGCACTCAAGGGTGATGTTCGTCGACGTGAACCATCGGTTTCCAGCAACCACCGACTCTCTGTGAGGCTTCACAGTCAACTACTCCTCCCTTTCAACGCTTTATTATGTCGTAAAGAGCTATTATCCAACTTTATTTTCTTCGTAAATTTTCTCTCCATCTTCTACAACTAATTTACGGAATTCTTCTAATAAACGATTCGTATGTGGCCCTGTTCTTCCTAAACCAATCGTTCTTCCATCTACTGTCGTAACAGCAATTACTTCAGCAGCTGTTCCTGTTAAAAATACTTCATCAGCTACATATACATCGTGCCTTGTAAATAATTCTTCTCTTACGTCATACCCAAGTTTTTCACCGATTTCTAAAATTGCGTTTCGCGTAATACCTTCTAACGCTCCAGCAGAACTTGGTGGTGTAATTAATTTGTTTCCTTTTACAATAAATACGTTATCGCCAGAGCCTTCAGCTACGTATCCTTGATCATTTAACATAAGTGCTTCTTGTACTCCAGCTAGTTTCGCTTCAATGCGAACTAAAATATTATTTAAGTAATTTAAAGATTTTACTTGAGGTGATAAAACATCTGGGCGATTGCGACGCGTTGCAACTGTTACAATCGGAATTCCCTTTTCATAATATTCTTGTGGGAATAAAGATAATTGTTCTGCAATTACTACTACATTTGGTTTCGTACAAGAATCGGGATCTAATCCAAGATTCCCTGGTCCTCTT
Organism: Bacillus sp. H1a; assembly: GCF_000633475.1. Taxonomy (NCBI): domain Bacteria; kingdom Bacillati; phylum Bacillota; class Bacilli; order Caryophanales; family Bacillaceae; genus Bacillus; species Bacillus sp. H1a. The sequence continues at coordinate 205,497 of NZ_AYMH01000003.1, forward strand.
GATACAACGAGTCGAATATATCCATTAGATAGTTTGTTTTGTTGAATCGTTTCAACAACGATCTTCGTCGCTTCTTCTAACGTATATGGAATTTCTAACATGATGGATTTCGCTGATTCATATAACCGGACAAGATGCTCTCTCAAACGGAAAACATTACCGCTATATACTCTAATTCCTTCGAACACCCCATCGCCATATAAATAGCCATGATCATATACTGAAACTTTTGCTTCGTCTTTTGGAACAAATTCTCCATTTAAGAAAATCCACTGCTCGTTCACTTGAAAGCGCCCCCTATGTTCTATGAATTTTTTATTGTTTCCTAGTTTACTCTCCTTTTCAAATAAATCAAGTGAATTTTTAGAAAATTTATAATTTTTAATCGTACATACATCTTTAATTATATTGATTTAACAACGTTGTTAACGTTTACAAAAAGTCAAAATATTTTTTTCGCTAATTTCCACTAAAAAAAATATTTGTTTAAGAGAAGGATTTTCGGTAAATGGTGCGAATCTATTGTATTCAATAAACGGACGTCCGATTTTATATATTCGGGAATAAACAACGACTTTTGGTGAAAAAGGGGGAAAATAACAAAAATAACACTGTCTAAAAATAACATTCATATTTTTCATTTCGCAATCATAATCCTATTTTTAAAAAACAATTTGTCAAAATGAAGGAGGAAATAAAAATGGCGTGTGTACAAATTAAAGGAACAAGACAAGAGGTAGTAGAAATGCTGCAACTATTTGATCTAATGGATACGAAAGGGCTTTGTAAATTCAACAATTACGTAGAGGTAGAGCCTAGTAACAGAGAATATAATAACTTTACTGCTTCAATTGATATTCATTCTAATAACGCTTCAGCACAAGATACATTAAATGATCAATTCGTTAGTCAAATGCTTACTGGCGTATATAACGACTAAACACATATACTCTTCTACCATCTTTTTATAATATATGCTAAAAACTTGAGCATACTAGTAACTAGATGGTAGGAGGTGAGAATTATGGCTAGAATTGGCGTTGAAAACTCGTTAACAGATGTTCAACAAGCTCTTCAGCAACATGGACATGAAGTCGTTACACTTAACTCAGAACATGATGCACAAGGGTGCGATTGTTGTGTTGTAACTGGGCAAGATTCTAATATGATGGGTATTGCAGATACATCAATAAAAGGATCGGTAATTACAGCTCACGGTTTAACAACAGATGAAATTTGTCAACAGGTTGAAAGTCGCATTTAAATTTTTACAAATCACAATACACAAAAGAAAGAGGGCTCCTTTTCATAAGGAGCCCTCTTTTTTATATTCACCTAACGGGAAAGTAACATATACTGGATGAAAGCCCTACCTCTCTCTCATCATTACGGTTCCACTGACCGCTCCTTGATTCACTAGTATACATATAAAGCTTACAAATACAATTTATAGGGTTTGTTCACAAAAGTTGTTGATAAGATTACCCGATCTTTCGCAAACTTTTCATATTATATTCATAAGAGATATTCACTTTACACTAGCTGTAACCGAGACACGAATTAAAATTATAACACCAATAAGATAAACTGTCAACTATTTTCGTAAATAAAAAACAGACATTAACGGTTTGTCTGTTTTAAAATGGAGCTTTTTCTTTTATTACATATACAACAAATCCGCTTACTAGCATAAATAAGCCGACTACCAAATTTTTGATATTAATCATAAATTCCTCTCCCTTATTTCGCACATCATATATATTTACATTTCAATTATTTCAATCGTCCTTAAGCACACTTTTTCTAATATATCACAATTCCTAAAAAATGCAAGTTCACCTTTAGCGACCGTTCACAAATTTATCTACAGTGCTTGGTACAGCATTTAAAGCTTTTTCGATTAAATGCGTGCTACTATTTAAATGTAATACTTGCACCCCATTAGAACCTACAACTAAAAAAGCCACCGGACTAATGGAAACACCAGCACCACTTCCACCTCCAAAAGGATGCCCTTGTTTTATCTCTTTTTGTTGCCCATGTCCACCACTATTTTTCTCATGAGAAAAATCCCCCTTAAAGTCACTTCCCCCAGCTCCAAATCCGAAAGCAACTTGGGATACTGTTAATACTACATTTCCGTCGGCTGTTGAAACCGGACTTCCAACAATCGTATTTACATCTACCATCTCTTTTAAATTTGTCATTGCTGTTTTCATTAAATTTTCAATTGGATGTTCCATTATGTACAGCACCCTTTCCTCATTATTCTTTTTTATACTTTCCAAAATAGAGGAAGTCATACTAAGTTTTCCTATTTCGAAAAAACAATTTTCATCTTCTAATTGGATATCACTCCCTGTCCACCCCCGGATAAAAACGGTAAAGAGATACATACTATTATCGAAGCTTGTTATGAAAGGAGTCATTACTTTGACTGAGAAATTTGATGAGTATAAAAAAAGAGATCGAATAGATAGTGATTATAGTGACTATAAAGAAGAATACGCAGCTGAAGTTGCACCACAGCGCATTGATTATGATAAAGACGATAAAGAGGATGTAAGATCGTCCGCAGCGGGATCAACTGCTGGTTTTATTGCTCTTGCCTTAGCAATATTATCACTCTTTACATTTCCGACACTATTTGGTCTTGTTTCTGTACTACTAGGCATTTACGCTTATAATCGTGGAGCTACAGTAACTGGTGGTACCGCAGCGATTATTGGTGGTATCGCTGCACTCATTGCAATTTTATTCCGAGCGGCGATTATTGGCTTATTGTTCTCTCTTTTTTAAAATGAAAAAGGTATCTCGCATTATGCGAGATACCTTATCCTGTAAATACATCTTCTGATGGATATTTAATTTTTTGTTTCGCTGGTCGTGCCAAAGAGAAAACAAGTGTTAACGGGCCAATTAATCCACAAAACATAACAAACATAATAATACATTTTCCAACTGCCGTTAGCTTTGCAGTAATCCCCATTGTTAATCCAACTGTTCCAAACGCTGAAATCGTCTCAAATAACAATTGAATAAAACTGAAATTTTCTGTAAGCATTAATAAAAATACTGCTGTAAAAATAAGGATTTGACTAGCAACGACAATTGCTAACGCTCTCGTTACTGTCGACATTTTGACAGTACGATGAAATAATACAAAATCCTCCTTCTTTTTAAAGAAGGAAATGACTGATGTAATTAAAATAACGAATGTCGTTAACTTAATTCCACCACCTGTCGATACACTTCCTGCACCAATAAACATTAATACCATCGTAAATAGTATCGATGACTCTTCCATACCGCCATAATCAATCGTGTTAAAGCCAGCTGTACGAGGTGTAATTCCTTGGAAGAAAGAAGCCCATAACTTTTCATTTAAAGGTAAGTTCCCTAATGTTTTCACATTATTATATTCCAATACAAAAATCACAATCATCGCAATAATGTTAAGGGCTATCGTTCCAACAATCATGATTTTTGAGTGAAGCGATAGTTTTCGGAAACTACGGCTATACCATATATCGATTAATACGGTAAACCCTAATCCTCCTATTACAATTAAAGAGCAAATCCCAATATTAATAATAGGATCTCCTACATATCTTGTTAAATTATCTGACCAAAGAGCAAAGCCAGCATTATTATATGACGCAATAACGTGAAAAACACTATAGTACAAACCTTTTCCAAATCCAAACTCTGGAATAAAGCGAATCGATAAAAAGATGACTCCAATCAGCTCAATACAAATAGAAAAAATAAAAACTCGTTTCACTAATTTCACAAGACCACCAATACTTGTTTGATTAAATGCTTCTCCAATTAATAATCGATGGCGCAAACCAATTTTTTTACCTAATACCCAAACAATTAAAATGGCTATCGTCATAAGACCGAGACCACCTGTTTGAATTAAAAACATAATAACAATTTCACCAAACATCGTAAACGTACTTGCAGTATCTACAACACCTAATCCTGTTACAGTCGCTGCTGACGTTGCCGTAAAGAAAGCATCTACCCAACTAATATGTACTTTCGTTGCAAACGGTAGCTTTAATAACAAACCCCCGACCACAATTAAACAAAAAAAGCCTAATGCTAAAATTTGCGGTGGATTTAATCGTATAAAACGATTATACAACCCTTGTTTTTTTGCTACTTCCATGTCACTAACTCCCTTAATTAAGTGCAGCTTTTATCCGACTAACTTAGAAAGAAACTATGAATAGCAGGATAAATCCCTATACTCTCATAATATAGTTGAGCATAATCCTTTTTTTCATAGATTTCAACTTTTATTTATATTCTAACTTCATAGCATTCATAACTCGATAACTACTATAGTAACAACTAATTCATTTATATCTTCTTTTAAATTCCTTTCCCTTTCACGCTATGTTCACATCAAAGTCACATCCGTCTTTTATAGTATACGTATCG
>NZ_AYMH01000004.1:0-28488 GCF_000633475.1 Bacillus sp. H1a
GAAAGTAGGTCATTTTTTTAAATATATCTCTTAGATGCAATGTTTTTATAAATTCAATCGAATCGTATAACTTTCATACATTTTTTTGGTTCTGGTGCGAAAATGTTAGTTAGAAACATAGAGTAGCAATTTCCTTTTCATTTCTATCTTATGAAGCTAAGCCAAACAATTTATGAATAAATTCTTTCTGGTTTTGGGCAGACTTATCCAGTAAAACAAGTTGCCCTTTTTTCATCATATGCATGGCTTCAACACCACTCAATATAGGGATTGCTGTTTTAAACGACTGGAATCCTAACATAGAACGAACTCGCCTTTTAATAAACCGGTGGTCTTGTTCCACTATATTATTGAGATATTTAACTTTTCTTAGTTGTATGCCTTCAGGCATATGTTTCTCTTCTTTCAACTCTTGAATCGCTACAGGATATGCAGGGTTCTTATCTACTGCTATCACACGAGGTTTAGAAACATACGAAAAAGCGATACTTTCATCCCATGCCTAAAGGCAGACTAAAGTCCGATATGAGCTTTCCTGCATCGTAAAATCTGTAATGTACATGTTGATACATTACATTCTTCTCCCTTTTTCGGTTGCAATGTATGAGAGAAAGTAACTTGGATGGGAACAAGTTACTTTCCTTTTTTTAACTTAATAAAATATATACAAGTGATTAATTCATTAATATCTTGATATGAAGGTGAGATATATTAAATTTAATAGAAAAGAGTATCTTTACTACTAAAAAAATTGCCTTTTCCGAATGATGAATATATAACCTAAAAGCTTAAAGGCAATTCTTCTAATGATCTCATTAGGTAGCTTCCTTTCCACTTTACTTGTTCTTTTCCACCTTTTATTTCTATATTTGGCATACGACGCAATAATGTAGAAATAGCAATCTTTGTTTCTAAACGAGCGAGCGATGCCCCAAGACAAAAGTGGCTACCATAACCGAAGGCAATATGACGATTATTCTTTCTTGTAATATCGAATACATTAGCATTTTGAAAAATCTTTTCGTCACGATTAGACGATGCCAATGAAATAATAATCCTATCTTTTGGCTTAATATCTTGACCATATAATGTAAACGATTTAGCTGTCCAACGAAGAGTGGTTAATTCGACAGGACTGTAAAACCTTAAAGTCTCTTCAATTGCTGAATCAATTAAATCAAGATTTTGTCGAAGTTTCTGTAATTGAATTGGATGCTCAAGTAGTGCAAACATCATATTTGTAATTAAATTTACAGTTGTCTCATGACCGGCAACGATAAGCAATGTAATTGTTGAATATAATTCTGATGCACTCAATTTCGTTCCTTCACTTTCTACTTTTATGAGTGTACTGATTAAATCATTTTCAGGGTGTTCCCTTTTTTTATCGACTAAACATTGTATATATTCGGCAAACTCCCCTAATTTTTGGTTGTTTTCTTGTATATCATCTGATGTATGTGGAGTATCAATGATCGCCTGTGACCAAACCCTAAATTTAGATTGATCCTCAAGAGGAATACCCAACATTTCACTAATTACCATAATGGGCAAAGGAAAAGCGTAATCTTCTATACAATTCATAGAATGATTGTGTTCTACTTTATTTAATAATGTATCAGCGATATGTTGGATGCGATTTTTAAGTTGTGAAATTATCTGAGGAGTAAATGCTTTTTGAACAAGTGATCGTAGGCGATTATGATCAGGAGGATCTGAATTTAGCATATGTTTTCTTAAGAGTTCCCTATTTTCTAGTGAGATGGGGACTTTAATTTTTTCTTTTTCGCTAAATACATTTTCAATATTTTTCATTAATCTAGCATCTTTTAATAGCGAAGCTGCGTCTTCATATCTTGTAATAAGCCAACCTTGATTTTGTTCGCCTAAAGATAAGGGATAAGCAGGATGAAATTCACGTAATTCTTTGTAAATATCATATGCTTCATGTTTAAAGTCAGAAGAAGTTAATTGTGTTTCTGATAATAAAATAGAATGTTGCTCGCTTTTTGAAGACATGATTATAACCTCCATCTTTATAAAATAGTGGTGAGTATAGCACCTAATTTGCATTATAACTCAATTGATTTTAATAAAGGTAAGAATATTCCGATAAAATATTACTTTACCTTGTGAAATAAAATTGGAAATTTTAGATTTAGATTTTAAAATTTCTATTTTTCGAAACACCATATTACTTTTTAATTAATCCTTTCTATATAAAATAAGATAAAATAACATAAAAAGTTTGCTAATGCAAGTAACTTCTAACACTTAGATATGATAATACCATGCTTTTAGAAAGTAGTGTTGTCGAAGTATGATTTCGAACTTTCTAAAATTTATTAGTTTGTAACAGGAGTAATAAAATTGTGATATCATTTTGTTAATTTACAAGAAGGATATTTTTCTTCCAGTGAATACAAAAATTTAAATTAACTTAGGATGGAGGAGCCTTGACATATATGAATAATGATTCTCTTAGAGTTACCTTCGATAGTTTGGAGGAATTTGCTGATATAGTCAGTGATATTTTACAATGTCCGATTACTATTGAGGATGTAAATCATCGACTTCTCGCATATAGTACCCATGACGAAAGGACAGACCCAGCGAGAATTGGCACTATTATGGGGCGTCGTGTACCTGAAAAAGTAATCAATAACCTGTGGAAAGAGGGGATTATTCCTGCTTTATTAAAAAATCGGGAGCCTATTCGTATAAAAAAGATAGATGATATTGGTCTCGGTGATAGAGTCGCGGTATCTATTTGGAACAAAGAAGAAGTTTTAGGATTCATTTGGGCTTTAGAAATTGAAAAATCTTTAACGGAACAAGATTTTGCCTTGTTAAAAAAGTACGCGGATGCTGTAAAAAGTAAGCTTTTGCAACTTCAAGCCCGAAAAAACCAAAAAGAAGAAAGATCACAAGAGTTTTTTTGGAAACTGCTAACTAATCATATGCAGGTAAACTCAGAAGTTATGGAAAATTTCTACGACCTCCAAATAACTCCGGCATCTTTATTTACTGTTGCCGCATTCCATTTTGAACAAAAAATCACAAATGAAAAAGAGAAACAAATTTCTTATTTGTTAAAAACAAGCCAACATTTGAAGGTTTTACTTTATACCATTGACCGTAATCAATTGATTCTTCTTACTTCATTAGATAATGTAAAACGTCCTTTTCATGAAATCAATGATTTTGCGGATAGTTTTATGAATAAGATGGAAAAGCGATATGGTATTAAATCTATCAAACCAGCTTTTAGCAGTATATATAGTGACTACCAAAAAATCAGTAAAGCTTACAAAGAGACACTAACTGTTTTATCTATAAAAGAAAAATTCCCTTCTGATACAGTAAATATTCACAGCTACCAAAACATGGGGATTTATCAATTAATTGATCTTTTACTTGAGAAAAGAAAACATGAAGAGTATGAAAACCAGGCGTTGCACAAGCTATATGAATATGACAATAAGCATAATTCCAATCTTGTTGAAACGTTGGAAATCTATTTAAACAAAGACAGTAATATTAGCGAGGTAATAAAAGCTTTGAATATTCATGCTAATACACTTAGCTATAGACTTAAGCGTATTTATGAAATTAGTGAGATTGATTTAAAAGATCCAAACCAAAAAATGATTTTGTACTTGGATCTCAAGTTGAAAAAGTTTATGTAACAGCATCCTTTTGTGGAATTCCACAAAAGGATGCTGTATTTTTGTTTTTTTTCAACGATGAAAAGACATTTTTATTCCTCTATACTTACAATATGGCAGATTAAAGATTAAGTAATGGGGGGAATTTTATGATTATTGGTGTACCGAAGGAAATAAAAAATAATGAAAATCGTGTCGCACTTACGCCTGCAGGAGTTATTCCATTTGTGACAGCTGGCCATAAGGTATTAGTTGAAACAAATGCAGGTGTTGGTAGTGGCTTTAGCAATGTAGATTATGTATATGCTGGTGCTGAAATTATTAAAAGTGCTGCTGAAGTATGGAATCAATCAGAAATGATTATGAAAGTAAAAGAACCTCTCGAAAGTGAATATATTCACTTTCGTCCAAACTTAATTTTATTCACATACTTACATTTGGCTGCTGAACCTAATTTAGCTCAAGCCCTTAAAAGTAAAAGAGTTACCGCCATTGCATACGAAACAGTAGAAGTAAACCATACACGCCCTCTTCTTACACCAATGAGTGAGGTAGCTGGACGCATGTCTGTACAAATAGGAGCACAATTTCTACAAAAATCAAACGGTGGCCAAGGTATTCTTCTTGCAGGAGTGCCTGGTGTAAATCGTGGTAAAATTGCTATCATCGGTGGAGGTATTGTCGGTACAAACGCTGCGAAAATGGCGATTGGTCTTGGGGCGGACGTAACAATCATTGATTTAAACGCAGACCGTTTACGCCAACTAGATGACATTTTCGGTACACAAATCAAAACATTGATGTCCAATCCATTCAATATTTCGGAAGCAGTAAAACAAGCAGACCTTTTAATTAGTGCCGTATTAATTCCTGGTGCTAAAGCTCCTAAGCTTGTTACAGAAGAAATGGTGAAAACAATGAAACCTGGATCTGTAATTGTGGATGTAGCGATTGATCAAGGTGGAGCTGTAGAAACATGTGATCATGTAACGACACATGATAACCCAACATTTGAAAAATATGGAGTGCTTCACTATTCTGTTGCGAACATGCCTGGTGCAGTTCCAAGAACATCCACTATTGCCTTAACAAATGTAACAATTCCGTATGCGCTACAAATTGCTAACAAAGGCTTACAAACAGCAATATTAGAAAACGAAGCTTTAAAACTTGGCGTAAATACGTTGAATGGTGAAATTACATGTGAAGTGGTTGCAAAGGAACTCGGTTACAATTGTATCTCCATAGATGATTTTTTTCCGAAAAAATGCAACCAATTGTGACTCTTTTTAGATAAAACATTAGGACTACGAATTTTAGATATTTCTTATTCTAAAGCATTCCCTTAAGATGCTGGTTTCATATTAGAGAAGAAAGTGCACTACCATACTGACATAAGAAGATTGGATGAATTTATTATCCAATCTTCTTATGTTGCCTCGAAAATTAGAGAAACATAAATGGAATCGTTGTCATATTTGTTAGAGCATCTTTAAAATCAATTTAGTGGTAAGCTTTTTTTACTTTGTCTACTTCAAGGATGTTATTTGTAAAGGTCAACACAGTAAAAACAATTACGCATTATTGCAGTAGTGCCGATATGATGAATAGTTTTAATGCACATTTTAATTTATATAACATTTGGTACTTGTAGCTGTAATAAAATACATCAACGTAAAATATACAAACAGATTAATGTATGTAGGTAAGAAAGGACGTTCTATCATGAGAAATAATACTAATATACAGCTTATAGTAATTTTAATCATAGTACTTATAGCTGGATATTTTACATTTCAATCAATTACCTCTCCAGCAAAAGCTGTAGCTAAACAAGAAAATCCAGTACAGCTAGCTAGTGAACAATCAAAAACTGAAGTTAAGAAAATAGCACCGAAACATTTTAATGGTCAAGAAAGAAAAGTGGCTTATCTTACTTTTGATGATGGACCAGGTAAATATACAGCTGAGTTGTTAAACATTTTACAACAAAATGGTGCAAAAGCCACATTCTTCTTAATTGGTAATAATGTAAAACAGTTCCCGGAATTAATAAAACGTGAGAAAGAAGAAGGTCATTATGTTGGAATGCATAGTATGACACATGATTTTAAGAAATTATACACCAATGGCGAGTATGTGAATGAAATGAAAGAAGATCAAGGTTTAATAGCAAATATTCTTGGAGAATCTCCAACATTAACACGTCCTCCATATGGGTCTATGCCTGGCTTAAATGAGTCGCTTCGAAATAAAGTGGTAGATGCTGGTTTTAAAGTATGGGATTGGACAATTGACTCCTTAGATTGGAAGTATAATAATATGCCAGTTGATGCCGCATCCGCTCAGATTGTTCAAAATGTATTGGCAGGTGCAACAGAATCACAAGAAGTTATTTTAATGCATGACATTCACCCACAATCCGTTGCTGCCGTACCAGCTATTATAAAGGGATTAAAAGAAAAAGGATATGCACTTGAAGCATATCATGAAGAGGAGCATTTTTCCGTGAATTTTTGGCATGATAAACGTTTATAACACCAAAGGAGGGATTGACATTGATTTATAGGAAAGTGGCATTAATAACAATCTTATCAATTGGATTGCTAGGGGGTTGTTTGGGAGCAAAGCCAGAAGAAGAATTATATATTGCTTTTGAAAATGCAGCAAATCAAGAAAAACCATTATTTGATAATGTAAAAATATTAGAGAAGTTAGAAATAAGAGGACAGGAATTGTACAATCAAATTATAGAAGAAGGAAAAGTGCATAACGAGCCAGTAATGCAAGAAATCGAACAGGCTATTGCAGGTATAGATGCACGTGGAGGATTATTGGAAGATGAAAAAGTGGTACTAGAAAAGGCTCAAAAAGAAGTAACAGCAGTGCATAGTTATATAAGTAAAATCGAGGATAAAAAATTACAAACGCAGGCAAAACAAGTAGAAGAGTCCTATAAAAAGCGTTATGAAGCTTTTCAGAAAATAAGTGAAAACTATACAAAATCATTGAAGATTGAAAAAGAACTTTATGGAAAGTTAAAAGATAAAGATACAAAACTAAAAGAGATTAATGAGACAGTTACAGCTTTCAATATATTGAATGAAGAGATACTAAAAGAAAAAGAAAAGTTCAATCAATATACAAAAAGCTATAATGTAGGAAAACTAGCATTCTATAAAGAAGCTAAAATTAAAATAAAAGAGATCCAGCAAGAAAAATAATTATCAATTTAAGTATCTTGGATCTCTCATCCCTAAAGATAAACCAAAGTTCTAAATAGTGTTTCGCTTCAAGGAGGTTTTTTCATGAGCTATGATACTGTTGCACCTTTACAATTAATTCAACGGCTACAGCGATATGAAGTGTCAACAGGACAAAAATTTGTTTTAAAACGAGTAAATTCAGATTTGGAGATTGTAATGTTTATTACAGGATTACTCTTAGTTCTCCCGACTTTCACTTTATCTTTTTGGGCATATTTCTTTTATTTTTTAATAAAGGAATATACCGCTAAAACAGTTTTAGTAAAAAACAAGGATACTGGTGAAAAATTTAGAGTTGATAAACAAGTATTTAAACAATACAAAAAACATTTAAAGAAAAGAGGTACCTAGGGAATTGATTCGTTAGAAGATATTGCACTAATAACGTTATAATTGATTTTTCTTACACTTAAGTTGATTCGCATGTTTTTTGTCCGCTTATACTACATTAACTTTTAATTATTTCCCCTGTCTAAAAGTTCTATTCTTTGTATTATTTTTTAAATCAAATCGAATAGGACTTTACCCGTAAGAATATTGCAAAATGATTATTTTTTGTTGTTATTCTCTGACTTAATATAGGATAAAACATTTTGCGTATCTTCTCAAAAAGGAGTTTCTTATGAAACATTTCTCATTAATTTTAGTGATTTTATTTCTTATTGTGATATGTAGTTGTATTATTTTTGGTTCTCGTGAAAATATTTGGAAGAAAGTGCCCTTGAGGGTTTCTTTATATAATACACAATCTTTTATAGCATTTACGTCCAAAAGTTAAAAGGTTGAGTTTATTAAAATATATTATCAACACATCTGAATTTTCAATGAATAAACGGATAGAATGAACCGATGAACAGACAAAATACAAAAAATAAGAAAACATTATAATCAAAGGAGCGAACCCATTGTTACGTAAAAAACATTTGTATGTGCTTAGTGCTCTCTGCACCATTACAATAGTTGGATGTAAATCTCAGATTAAAGAAGTCTCTTTAGTAAGTGATATAGGTGAAAAACCTATGGGAATAAAAGACATTGGTGATAGGAAGATAAATTTAGTAGATCCTACTAGTGGAAAAATAGTCAAACAAATAAATTTAACTTCATTAGGATATTTTAAAGATGAAAAACAATATAAATTACATATTAAAAAAATCGCTAATGAAATAGGAAAACAGATTGATCAAAAAATGACACCATCTCGTATGACTAGTGATGGAAGATGGGAAGAAGGAAAGCCCTCATATGAATTATTTGAAAAAGAATTAGTAGAGGATTTAATGGATGTGGGAATATGGGATCGTTCCTATGAATTACCAATTTCTAAGAAACAACCTGTTGCTCAATTAACAGATACAAATAACAATAGCAAAGTAATTGGGAAATATACAACGAATATAGTTGGTACAGCTAATGGTAAGATGGAAAACATTCGTTTGTCCGCAAGTACTATTAATGGTGTCATACTAGGGAAAGGTGATCGTTTTTCCTTTAATGCTTTAATAGGAGATACAACACCTGATAAAGGATACCAGCTAGGGAAAGAAATTGTTGCAGGAAAATTAGTCGATGCTTATGGAGGAGGGGTTTGCCAAACTTCTTCTACACTATATAATGCAGCGGATCAATCAGGATTAAAAATGATAGAAAGGTATAGTCATTCAAAACCAGTTGGCTATGTACCTATAGGCAGAGATGCAACTATAGCGTATCCTTATTTCGATTTAGTGTTTGAAAATACGAATGATGTACCGGTACAGATCTTTATGAAGGTGGAAGGAAATACATTAAACGCAGAAATACGTATGTTAATCTAAAAGGTCTGTTTAGAGAGTTTATCTAGTTGCTATTTTTCTTGTTTTTTCCTATCCCTTGTTCAGAATGTAGATTGACTCTTGCATGAAGGAACTTTCTTAGATCAAAATAAAATAAACAAAACCCACAGAGAACAAGAATGTTTTCTGTGGGTTTTGTTTATTTCAAAGAAGCTTTGGGGAAGCTTGGTTTGATCAATTTTATTTTTCTAACAGATCTTGTATTAGAAAAATAAAATATAGAGTGTTTTGCATATACATTAGCGATAAGCTTATCTTACTTTAAATATCTTTCAAAAATCTTTCAAAAATGTTACAAAAGTCTTTCATTGGTTTTAAAGATGCTCGGCCAAGGTGAATAACAGAATCATTTCATTCTCTACCTCACGCTAACAATAATATTGTGTACTTTTTCTGTACCTGTATCTCTGTATTTTGGGTTCTGGTGCAAAAATGATTATGTAGATACTCCGACATGAATGTTATATTCTCATGAGAATGATTTGTTCGGAAATCAACATAAAAATCCGTATTTTTATACTCTATAAAGATTGAACGTTCGTAATTACTCTCGTATTTTTGCGTATATTTTGCACCAGAACCACCAATTTTTTATGGATTCAGGCAAGCTCTTATGTACGATAGCATAAGAGCTTGTTTGCATGTTCTACCTTTTTTTATGTACAATAAGAACAAGAGATGATATAGACAGGGAGAGGAAATCCATGTCCACTAAATTAGTAAATTTACGCATTGATTTTGCTTTTAAACAGTTATTTGGGACGAAAGGAAATGAGGAAATTCTAACGGGTTTCTTAAATGCAATTCTAGAGGAATCTTTAGATGCACCTATTACAACGCTACAACTAGAAGATCCACATCTCCATAAATCATATGAGGATGATAAATTATCGATTTTAGACCTATTAGCAACACTAGATAATGGGACGCAAGTAAATATCGAAATTCAGCTTCGGAATACACATGATATGGTGAAGCGATCTTTATATTATTGGAGTAAACTTTATACATCCCAAATGCAAGAAGGGATGCCATATCGTTCACTTCGGAAAACAATCACCATTAACTTATTAGATTTTATTTTGTTTTCTCAGGATGACGCATTTCATACCATCGGACAATTATGGAATACAAAAATGCAGCAACTATTAAGTGACGACATTGAAATTCATTTTGTAGAGATACCGAAATTGGTAAAACAATGGCGTGAAGAAAAAGTAAACCCGTGGGAAAATACATTTGTTCGTTGGATGTTATTATTACCAGCACATGAAGACGAACATTTAACTCAAACATTGGAGGAGATTGCGATGAATCAAGATCCAATTTTACAAAAGGCAATAAATAAATGGGAAAATATGAGCCATGATTCTTCTTTCCGAACAGCATATGAAGCTCGAGAGAAATTACTTCTAGATGAACAAGCTAAGCTAGCACATGCAGAACAAGAGGGTATAGAAAAAGGCATTGAGCAAGGTAAGATGCAAATGATTCGAGGGATGCATGAAATTGGCGTACCGCTTGAAACTATTGCAAAAGCAAGTAAGTTAAGTGTGGAGGAAATAGAACGCATCTTGAAATTAAAGTAAATATATAAGAACATACAGAAACTATGTTAAAATACAAATTTGTATTCTATTCATGAGCAAACGTATAGAAGAAAGTAGACGCTCATTATCGTAGTACGTCTAATCGAAAAGCATTGCTGAAGACTTTGGCAGTGCTTTTTTTAAATCAACTTTTTGATATTTTTCATTCTGCTCACAATATCACTTTATATTTTTTGAGAATATATCCACACCTATCGGCATATATCTTAAACACAATAGATATATGAAAGGGTGAGAGTATGATTTCATCATATTCAGTAAGATACATTTTGATAACAGGTAATACTTTTATAAAAAAAGTGATTACTGTATATGCATCTTCAGCGTTCTTTGCTATTGAAAAAATCAAAAAAGAATTAGAACGCCGTTTTTCTAATCCTACAAAAATTGAAGTCTATGCAGTGTAAATATTTAAAGCAATTCAAACGGACAAGGTGAAACTGAATGTTCGTTTCACCTTGGCCTATTTCGAATTTATTATATATTAATTACATATTAAAATTCATCATCACCAATTAATTTTCCTACATCATTATCCTTAGTAAGTCTTTGCTTCAAGTAATTTTCTTTTGTAGTTCTATCATTTTTATGGCCAACTGCAGCTGCTATGACATGAGGCGCTAGCCCCTTGTAATCATATAAGTACTGTACATAAAAATGTCTAAAGAAGTGAGGGGTAATTCGTATATTCTCTGTAAAAGGTAACTTGGTATCCTTAATAATTTTAGAAATATATTGTGACAAGTAATTCTCTCTATAAGCAGTATGGTTCTTTGTTTGAAATATAGTCCCACCATTTTTATTCCCAATGTTTACAGGTAACCTTCTCCGGATTCGAAATGCAACAATACGATTAAAAATATCCTTATTAATAGAAACAATCCGTTCATTATCTCCCTTTGTATCAACTGTTAAATAGTAACGTCCACGTATAGCGTCATACTCAAGATCTTTCCATTTGGCATGAGCGACTTCTGCAACACGTAATCCCGTAGTAGCCAAGAGCGATAATAAAGCGTAATTGATTTCATTGTCCTTATAGTAATGAAGCAAATGCTTCACTTCCTCATATGATAACTCGCGTTTTGGTTTATGTTGTTTATTAACGGTCGTACTTAGAATCTCTACATGAAGAGGTTCCTGGATATATTGAATTTCATACAACCATTTCAAGTAAGAGCGGATTACACCAAGTTTTCTACTAATCGTAGATGCTTTGTACTTTTCTTTTGATTGATAGGAGATTGCCTCCTGGGATAACCACTTTTGATAGTTTCGGACATGTCGTTTTCTTAAGTTCCTCCAAACTTGGCCAATTACATAATCTCTTACATCTTGCTGTAGAAATTCTGTGCTTTGTTTGATGAAAAAATAGAACTGGCTTAGATCACGTGCATATAGAGTCCTGGATGCATCCTTTATACGTTTTTCTTGGTCAAAATGTGTTTGCCGATTTAAGTAGTAGTACAATATTTCTTCATCTGAAAACCCCTCATATGTATATGAATCTTCTCTTTCGTTATTTTCCTTTTTAAATTCAGCTTCATTTATATAATCACGATTCCATATTGCAATTATATTTGCAAATTCTTGTTTTTGTTTTTCAATAACTTTTAATGAACTATCTTTATGTAGTGTATTCATTTCAAATTTCATCATATATCAACTCCTAACGGAATTATAATCTAATAACATTATAACCTATATTCATGTAAAACTAGTTATATAAAGAAATTAAAATTTAATTATTAGTAAATGGATAATAACTATAGAAAATCTCACATTTTCTATGGTTGTAGATTAATTTTTATTTAATATTATCATTTATACGATTTCTTATCATATAAATGGTAATTTAAATAGAAAATATATTTATCTTTTATATATTTTTAAAAATAATTTAAGCGTTAACTGTGTTATAATTAATTTAAATCATATATTTTATTAAATTAACTTTACATAATAATATTATAAGTTACACATAAAAGCAGTATACTCGTAGGAGGAAAGATAATGTTTGAAATGCAAGAAATGAATACGAATGAAGTAAAAGCTTATTTAGAAATTAGTGGCTTCATTTTCAATACTCTTATGAAGAAAGGTCAATTAAATCCAATTAATAGAGATACCTGGCGTTTAGATGGCAGTTTTTTATTTAAGCGAGAAGATATAGAAAAATTGAAAGAAGAACGTGAAACAGAAGGAATTACCTTATATCAGGCAACCAAAGATTATAATGTGAGTATGTATCAGCTTGAAAAGTGGATAGAAGACGGGGATTTGACTTGTACTATACAGAAACATCGTAATCGTGAAACGAAATTTGTAAAAGAGGAAGAAATTCACGGATTGGTTCAACAATTGGATCAGACAAATACTCTCTATACATTCTCACAAAAACATAATGTAGTATTGTTCCAAAAATTTATGGTGGGTAATAAATTAGCACGCATTATCTCCATTCCAAAGCGTGGAGATATTGTACTTCTTGATGAGTTTGGAAATAATATGACACTAGAAGATGCAATAATTATGGGGTATGAACCTTCATATGTTTTATCCGATAAACCAAGAAGTCATCATCAAAAGTTTGTAAAATTCCGTTTTCCCAAATCAAATCAATTACGTAATAATATCTTTTATTTGATTGATTTAATACTACAGTATGTTTCACCACGCAATATAAAAATATCTGAAGAAGATGGATTCTGGTATTTCGATATTCGCCAATCTGTTATTCAATTACCAATGCAGGTGCAATTAGAATGGATTGAAAGCCTAACGCCGTATATAATAGAAGGAAAGCTAACTCAGCGTGTCAATAATAGTATATATTTAGACAGTAGCAGTGTGACTAAGCCAATAACCATTACAAGTAACGAATACCATACAATAACTAAAATTGTGAAAGAAACAAACAGTTCCATTGAAGAATTTATTGCAAGCGCAATCCGAGATAAAATTAATCAACATATGTTGTATAAACGCTAAAAATCTCCCCATCAAACTCATGGAATATCTCTCATATGGACTTAGAATCAACATTGTTAACCGTAAGTACTATTCTATTTAATAGGCTAATAAAGCCTCTTAAAAATGAATCTGAGGATTCATTTTTTTACAATGTATGAAAAAAACGGTTCTGGTGCAAAAACTACAGGATAATTGCAATGAATTTATAAATCTTGGACATACTGATACTACTAATCTAAAGAATGTGTGTAATTGGTATGGAAAAGGAAAATGTATTCAAATGGAAGCATTATCAGCCTGAACTAATCTTATTAACAGTAAGATGGTACCTGCGGTACAATTTGAGCTTTCGTAACCTGGTAGAAATGATGGAGGAAAGAGGATTATCAATTGTTCACACAACGATTATGCGCTGGTTTCATCAATATGGACCTCAACTAGAAGAGAAAGTACGACATCATCTTAAGCCAACAAATGACTCGTGGAGAGTCGGTGAAACATATATCAAAGTAAAGGGCAATGGATGTATTTATATCGTGCAGTCGATTCAGAAGGGTATACAATTGAATTTTATCTAAGTCAAACAAGGGATAAACAAGCAGCCAAGCGCTTTTTCAAGAAAGCCTTGGCTTTTTCGTATGTTTCTAAACCTCGTGTGATAACAGTAGATAAGAATCCTGCCTATCCTGTAGCGATCCAAGAATTAAAAGAAGAGAAACATATGCCTGAAGGCATACAACTAAAGCAAGTTAGATATCTTAATAATATAGTGGAACAAGATCATCGTTTGATTAAGAAACGCGTGAGTTCTATGTTGGGGTTCAAGTCATTTAAAACAGCAACCTCTATATTGAGTGGTGTTGAAGCCAGGCATATGATTAAAAAAGAACAGATTGATTTACTGGACCAGTCTGTCCAAAATCAGAAAGAATTCATCCATCAATTGTTTGGACTTGCAGCATAAGATAAGATTCCGTTAAGAATATATGCGCTTTATTCTCTGTTATTTTTGCACCAGAACCCGAAAAAATGATAATCTCCCCCTAAAATAAGTGGGAAAACTTTCAAATTGCTATTCTACTGTAGAAGGAAAATGATACATTAATAATTAAGGTAATACTGTTCACTATTTAATTCTAAATTACATAGAAAGATATTGAGGTGCAATAGATGATACATAATATCCCAGATATTTATACGAAAAAAATTCTTATAGTAGATGATGAAAAAGAGATTTTAAATTTGTTGGAAGCAGTTTTAAAGAAAGAGGGATTTCAACATATTTATACGTGTACAACAGGAGAAGAAGGAATACGCATGTGTAGGCAAGTACAGCCAGATCTTATCATATTAGATATTATGCTTCCAGATTTAGATGGATATAGTGTTTGTCAGCAAATTCGACAGTTTACATTCGTTCCGATATTCTTCTTATCGGCGAAAAATGAAGATTTAGATAAAATACTTGGATTAAGTATAGGTGGCGATGATTATATTACAAAACCTTTTAGTCCGAAAGAAGTAGCATATAAGATGAAAGCATTTTTTCGACGCAATCAATATCAAGAAAAGGCTCGGAATATGTATCAGTTTGGAGACATTACGATAGATGAGGCACAAGGGACAGTGTTAAGGGCTGATACATTACTAACTTTAACAGCAAAAGAATTTAATATATTACTATTTTTAATAAAAAACCCAAATCAAATTTTTAGCAAGGCTCGCTTATATGAAGCTGTCTGGGGCGAAACGTATCTGGGTAATGACAATATTATGATGGTACATATGAGACATTTAAGAGAAAAAATAGAGGATAACCCTTCCAAACCTCATTACCTTGTAACAGTAAGGGGACTAGGATATAAACTTAATACAAAAGGTGATGCAAGATGAAGTGGAAGGTCACGAGACTATATATTACCTCATTAATAGGATTAATTATGTTTATCCTAATCGTTCAATTTTTTGCTTTTAGTTATTTAGTATTTACTTATAACCGTGAGGGAATGGACGATCCAGAGGGCTCAGTATTAGCTTTTCAAAAAGAAATCACAGTAGAAAATGGAAGTATTTCTATAACAAATAAAGGAAAAAAATTTTTACAAGAACATGGAGCATGGTTACAAGTATTAAATCATAATAGTGATGAAGTATTTCAAATGTATAAGCCTAAAAATACACCAACTCACTATACTCCTAGTGAGTTGATTTTACGCTATAAGTACGATATTGGGAATTATACAACGTTTGTAGGCAAGTTAGATAAAAGTACACAAGTAGAAAGTTACATTGTCGCTTTCCCGTCAAAACAAGCATTGCGAAAATCTGTCTATTTGAACTTCAATAATTTATCTAGCTTCTATCCATATGGGATTTTAATGTTGATAGGAGTAACAGTGGTTTGTATTTTATTATTTGCTTACATTGTGGCAAGGTATATGTCAAAACCTGTTGTCATGATAATTGAACATATTAATAAATTAAAACAAGGACAATATAAACAAGTACCGGAAGAAAAGGGAATCTATGCAGAGGTGTATACAAATCTGAATCAGTTATCACATCAACTAAAGGATATTAACGTTCAAAGAAAAAGACTAGATACGATGCGAGCAGAATGGATTATAAACATCTCTCATGATTTAAAGACACCGCTTTCTTCTATTAAAGGCTATAGTGAAGTTATAGGGAATCGGGAGTATAAAATTACTGCACAAGAAATGTACCAATATGCAGAAGTAATCCAAAGTAAATCAATTTATATTGAAAAATTGATTGATGATTTAAAACTTACATATCAATTGAAGAATGCGTTGTTACCTATCCATAAAACTACAGTAGATATTGTGAATCTCACCCGAGAAACAATTATTGAATTTATGAATATGCCTCAATATGAGAATCGATTAATTGAATTTGAATGCCCTCAGGAAGAACTAATTATAAAAGCAGATCAGGGATTAATTCAACGTGCCACAGTAAACCTATTGAATAATGCGCTCATTCATACTGATGTTAAAACATTAATACAAGTTCGTATAAAACAAACATCCGGATACACCATAGTTACGATTGAGGACAATGGTGACGGAATAAATAAAAATGATTTACCACATATTTTTGATCGATACTTCCGTGGTACAAATACAGATTCAAAAAGTGGTTCAGGTTTAGGAATGGCAATTGTAAAGGAAATCATTGTAGCTCACGGTGGAGAAATTACAGTAGAAAGCACCAAAGGAAAGGGTACTAAAATTACATTCCAGCTTCCGTTAGAAAATTAAGCTAAACTTAAGGTCAGCTCAATTCAAGATTAAGCAAGAACTTTCATAATAAATGATAGCTTAATCAAGAAAAAGAGGTGCCAATAATGGGAACATATATCGTTGAAACAGAAGATTTGACAAAGACATATGGAGCTGTAAATAGTGTGAATCAATTACAAATGCAAGTTGGTAAAGGTGAAATTTATGGATTCCTAGGCCCAAATGGGGCTGGGAAAACGACGACAATTAGAATGTTACTGGGATTAATAAAACCGACGACAGGTAATATTAAGGTATTCAATCGGGATTTAAAAACAAATCGAATAGATATTTTAAGAGAGGTTGGCTCTCTTGTTGAATCGCCATCTTATTATGGACATTTAACAGGTCATGAAAACTTAGAAGTAATTCGACAAATGTTACAAGTACCAAAAAAGAATATTGATGAGGTATTGCGTATTGTTCGATTAGAGAAACAAAAAGATAAACTAGTTAAACAATACTCACTTGGAATGAAGCAACGCCTTGGCATAGCAATGGCACTACTTGGAAATCCAAAATTGTTAATTTTAGATGAACCCACAAACGGATTAGACCCTGCCGGGATTCAAGAAATTCGTGAACTCATCAAACAACTGCCAAAGCAATATGATATGACAGTTGTTATTTCTAGTCATTTGTTAAATGAGATGGATCAAATTGCAACGCAAGTGGGCATTATTAATAGTGGACAGCTTATTTTTCAAGATAAAATTGAAGTGTTACGCAAAAAAAGCCAGGCATCAATGAAAATACGCGTAAATGATGTAGTAAAGGCTCATCAAATTTTAGAACAGCATCATATTTATCTTAGAATTGAAGGTAATTGTCTAGTTACGCATCAACAAGAAGATCACCTTATTTCTCACATAAATCATTTATTAGTACAGCAGAATTTATCAGTGTATCGCATTGAAGAAGAGAAGCATACGTTGGAAGAAATATTTCTAAACTTAACAGAAAAAGGCGGTGTTTTATAATGATTGCTGCCTTAAGAAGTGAATTATTGAAATTAAAAAGAAAGAAATTATTTTTAGTAGTATTTTTAATACAGTCTTTAGCGTTACTTTGGTTATTTGCTATTGTGTCACAAGAAAAAAAGGAATTTCTAAATTGGGAGTCGCTTCTTTCAAGAGTAAGTATGATAAATGCATTATTTTTACCTATAATGATTGCGACAATTACATCTCGAATAATTGATTTTGAAAATAAGGGGAACACCTGGAAGCTATTGTGTGCAATTCCCACCTCCAGGCAGCTAGTATATATAACTAAAATTATCTTTAGTCTCTTTTTTCTTGTATACGCAGGTATAATTTCTATTTCTGCAATTATATTAATAGGAAAAATTTTTAATTTTGAAAGTGGAATTCCGGTGATATTATTACTGAAATATGGTTGTTTTACCATTATAGGATGTATTCCAATGGTTATTTTGCAACTCTGGATATCTTTGGTAGTGAAAAATCAAGTATTTGCTTTAACGGCAGGTGTAATCGGCTCATTTCTTGGGTATTTCGGGCAGATGTTACCTTGGAAAACATGGATAATTTGGACCTATTCATCTCTGACAAATCCAATTTCTTGGGCATTTTCCAATGGGAAAATAGTGTTTTTCCCAAACCAAGGAGTCATGATGAATCTTTTGTTAAGTTTAGGAGTTAGTTTATTATTTATCGTTCTTAGCACTGCTCATTTTTCGCAAAAAGATATTCATTAGGAGGATGTAGATATGTTATTAAGCTCATTTCGATGTGAATTATTAAAATTAAAACGTTCAAAAATATGGATTGTAATGACATTCATTCCACTTATTTGTATTGCGCTTGGACTCATAAATTTTCAAGTAAACTACGATGTCTTAATGAAAGTCTCAACAAATGAGTGGGAGAAGGCTTGGACACAAGTTGGATTAATTTATGGATTATTTTTATTTCCTGTCGTAGTAAGTATTTATTGTGCGTTTGTATGCCGCTTTGAACATAGCGAGGGAAACTGGAAAAAAATCATCTCTTTACCAATTCCATTTCGATATGTGTACATGGCAAAGTTATTAGTAATCGTTATGTTAACTTTATTGACACAAGTATTCTTTTTAATTGCTTATATCTTAATTGGTAAGCTACTAGGTATTACAAGTCCTATTCCTTGGAATTCATTATTAAATTGGTCATTCAATGGATGGATTGGTACATTTTCAATTGCTGCACTACAATTATTTCTTTCATCTTCTATAAAAAGTTTTGCTGTTCCCGTTGGAATGAGTTTTGGTTTTACATGTATAGGAATGATATTTCATTACTTAAATATCGGGTATATATGGCCATTTGCGCAACCAGGATTAGCAATGGACCCTATTCATCTAGAAGGCTTGCAGACTTTCTTTCAGTTTAGTAGTTTTTATGTCTTAAGTTGCTTATTCGTTATTATATTTACTTTTGTTGGAGTTCGAAGATTTACAATAAAAGATATTATATGAATAGAAGTACAGCGAAATTAACAAGAGAAGAACTGATAAATCTAGTAAGTAAAATTGTAGAATGTGAAGGAACTGAAGAGGAGATTGATGAAATGATAGAAGTTGTAGAAAGAAATGTTTCACATCCAGAAGTAAGTGATCTTATATATTGGAATGATGAAGATCTTACTCCAGAACAAATAGTAGATATAGCACTAGCGTATAAACCAATACAGCTTTAGAATTTTCAATAAAATCTTACTCTTGCTACATAAATAACAATAAAGTAAATGCTTTATTAGATAAAACTTAAAAGAGTTATAAATTCAGCAAAAAAAGGAGGCAGAACTCACACTTGAGTCCCGCCTCCTTTTTGCATTTCCTTATCTCATATATACATAGACTTCGTTCACTGTTACATAGTATGTCTTACCTTGACTGTTGTGTACTTTATATTTGTAAACGGTTAATAGTTATCTATATTTCAGTATTTATCATTGGTGCTATCATCTTTGTAGGTAAACATACAATAGAAGAGTTTCAAGTCAGACAGTATGGTAAACCAGTAATAGTAGAAGTAGTGGATAAGAAAGAATATTCAACTATGCGAGGTAACTCCTATGAAATCAAGTACAAAATAAAAGATAAGACTTACTTAGGTAATATAGATAAAGAGTTATACAAGAAGTTAGACAAAGGCACTAAAATAGAAGTACTAGAATACAAAGGAAAGACAATCATGTATGATAGTTACGATGTAAAGTAAGGGGGATTATATTGAAAAAGAAACGGTTTAGAATTGGTTGTATTGTAGTGTTTCTAGTGTGTACGTTCCTACTCATAGGGGTAGGAACGTACGACGAGATACAAGTCAGACAACATGGTAAGTCAAGTATAGCGGAAGTCGTAGACATGAAAGAGTACACACCTAAAGGGTTTAAGACTTATGAAATCAAGTACAAAGTAGATGGTGAAACGCACACAGGTAGCGTAAGTAAGAAAGTATACAAACGTTTAGACATTGGTTCTCGCATTGAGGTTATTGAGTACAAAGGAAAGACTATGCTATTTGAAAGTTACGATTCAAAGTAAGGGGTATGAATAGTGAATCATAGACGTAAGAAAAAGAAGAATCCAATACACGTAGAAAAAGTACCAAATAGGGTAGAACGCATAGGAAAAGAAGAGAAACTGAAAGAGGAGCAGAGTAACAAGTTTGTTGACATTCTCCTTGGTATTCTTCTTTTCCCAATTATTATATGGGCAGTATTAGAAGGTTCTAGGGGAAAGTTAAGTAAAAAGGCAACTCTTGTGGTTATAAGTGTTATTGTTTTCATCTTAGTTGGGGTAGTGATAATAGGAAACAAATAAAGGGGTATGTTATGAGTGAAAAGAAATTCATAAACTTAGAGAAAGACCCAGAGTATGTAGACGACTATGTTGTATTTAAGAGTACAAAGTTTGGAAAAACCTACTACTTAGATTCATCTGTGAAAGAGTATACAGAGTATGAACTTGAAGAGTATATCATGAAACTTGAAGCATACAAGAAAAAGAGAAGGAAGAAGGCTTGGATGTATGTAGGTATTTTCGTCTTATTCTGTTTGGTCTTGTCAGTTATAGAGGAGTATCAAAACGATGAATTAGTTAAAAACGGCAAAGCAAAAGAGGTTATGGTTCTTGGGAAACACATTGAAGAAGAGTATATCATACTGAAACACCCTACTTTAGAGTTGTTTGACAATAACAAAATGAAAAAGATATGGGTGAAACAGGAACTTTACGATAAGGTATATCCGACTGACAGGTTACGAATCATTGAGTACAAAGGTGAAGTTAAGTTAGACCCTAGATATGACGATAAAGACTTAGTCATACAGAAGTATAAGTTTGGGAGGTAATTGTAATATGGTTGAGTAAGGGGCATTTTATCAGCCTGCTAAGGACCATGTAAATGTACCTTCCATGAAGGATTTCCCGAAAGTTGAAGGATACTATAGCACTTTATTTCATGAATTTATTCATTCAACAGGCTATTCCAGCAGATTAAAGAGAGACGGAATCACTTCAGCAACTGGACTTATAGCATAAAATACGATTCCATTAGAAATCTACTATCATCCATGTTCTTCTTCATATATTTGCACCAGAACCATAAATTCAATGAAGTTAACTAAACAAAGTGTACCTTCCGGTATAACTATTACGTTATACCAAATTGATGAGTGGATTGTGCTGGTTCAATTATTAATAAGTAATTGATTATATTCCAAAAGAAAGCAGACCTACTTGCTTTCTTTTTTTATATACCTCTATCAAAATACATATATCTCATTATTCTAATAGAATCTATTTTATTGATAAAATTTCACATCAATACCAAATTAATGGAAATGGATGTAAGATTAATTTGTAAGTAAATTTTATTAAGGAGTGATAATTGTGAAACGAGTAATTGGTATACTTTCCACAGGTTTATTAGCAGGTGCAATGTTATTTGGTGCTTCAAGCCCTCAGGCGTATGCGGAGTCCCCATCAAAGCCATACCAGGTAGTAACACCTGGAGTTATTGGCGAACAAGCGACTATTGGTTTTGACGAAAAATCAGATTTTGAAAATTTTTTAACTACACATCCAGTTCCTAAAAATTTCAAGATTCAACCTTTAGCTCAAATTTACTCTACTTTTTATTACGATAACGATTTGAAAGGCTCAAGATTTACTGTAAATGCAAGTAGAAACCCAGTTATTATTGCAAACTTTGGTGGTTCAAACAATGATAATGTTTCCTCTGTACTTACACATTCTTTTGGAGATTATACAACTATCTATGAACATAATAACGCCCAAGGACATGCACTTGCTATTGTAAATAACGGCGGATATATTAATTTGACTAGTTTCAGCTTGGGGGATGGGGCTAGAACTTGGAATGATGAGGCCTCTTCAGCAATTGTGAAATCTAATTAAAATTTGCGAATTATACATAATAAAAAAGCTAGCTTTATGCTAGCTTTTTTATAATGTATAATGTGGGGTTATGTTAACCAGATGCGAATAGAATAAACAGTTCCATCATGTTATTTTTAATTATGTGATTATATTAGAAAGTAGGTAATGATTTTGAATAAGTGGATTTTGTTAAATTCCAAAGAGTATGAGGATGTTTGGGATAGATTTGAAGATGAATTTTGTTTTAATCCTAATATAGATGGTGACCAATCATTTAAATTTTCTTGTCCATATATTACTTATGATATATCTGATTGTTTTGAAGGGAAATGGACTGATGACGATTATGATAATTTTGATCATATATTATTGGAATCTCTTATTCTATGTACCAAGAAACATGAATATATATATGCGTTAGATTGGCAGCATGCTGGCTACTGGATGAATCCTAGTTTAAATCTAAATCTAAACGAAGATGATCATCGCTGGAAAATCCCATTTTTTCCGGATGGAGATTACTATTTCTTTTTGCAAAAAGACTTTAGATGGGGTTATTTAGGACATCCTTGGGAAAAAACTATTTATATTTTCGGGGAAAAATTAATTGAAACATTTAAAGAATTGAAATCTACTAGAAAAAATGATAAAGTATAACTTTTTACTACCGCTAACGGGAATTATATAAAAAAAGCTAGCATGAGTCTAGCTTTTTTTGATCACAGGTATTTTAATCTCTTTATTCATCAATTTTTGAATGTATACCTTTGTTTTTGATTTTGCTAAAAATAGCTGAAGTTGGATAAGGTTAATGAATTTAACACTTTGAAAGTAAACTAATTGATAAAAGTTTACATTTGGATTTTTAACATTTACAATTTATGAATGAATTTAACTTCATTTTGGGCAGATTTCACTCTTTGATGAAGTTTCCTTTTTTTCATCATATGCATAGCTTCGATGCCACTTAAAAATAAATTTCTGGAATTGAGGGTTACTATTAATCTATAATTTATTTAAAATAAAGGTAGTGAAGAGTAACTACTCTTCACCTGAAATAAATATAAAGGAGAATTATAATAATAATGACTTTTCCCAATAATGTTAACGGTATGTGTGAGTATTCAATAATAGAAATTAGATGCTTACCCTATAATTCTGAAACAATAAAATTTCAAAACGACTTTGTTCTTATTTGTAGTACATATCTTAATAAAAATGATAAAGCACATGGTCATACTACATTTGAAATCCAATCTGTAAAAGAATTATCTTATAATAATTCACACGTTAAAGAAGCCAAAAAGTTTGCATTCAAAGGTGGTACTTTAAGGATTAATGATTTTGTAAACATAATTGAGGTGAAAACTGATTATGATACAAAGATTATAGCAAACCTTTCTTACCAATATTCTAAAGATCAAGAGATGGAATATATACAAAATAAAGACTTACTCCTATTTTCTACTTCAGTAGGAATCAAAGGTTCTTTTTCTAACGTCCCTTATCTTTATCTACCACCAGAATTTAAGACCTACATGGATTACTATGATGCTCATCAAGAATCTAAAATTCTCCATGATGCTTTTTATACTTTGTGTCGAAGCACAAAAGAAGATAGTGAATTCATTGAACAATTTAAGGAACTACAAGATAAACAAAGTATTTTAGAAAAAGATTTATATGATCGTTATTTACAAAATACATATAAGGACTAAATGAATTTCGTAAACTATCCCCACTTTCAGCTTGTTTAGAAGTGATCGCTTCCTAAATTCACCTATCTTGCGTGTTTATTTCTATACAAGTACAAGAACTAATCATGGATTAGGCTATCTCGTTAGTTTATATAGTTCGGTGAACTACTCACCACCTATGCTAACGCTTAGAGGTGGGAGCTTCTCAGTTCCATGACGAAAGTGTGGCTTTGAAATAAAGTTGAACTGTTTATAAAAAAGTCGCACCGTTTTGAAAAAAGTTTAACCGGAATTTCCTATCTCCTTAAAGAAGGGATTTCGGTTTTTCTTGTGGATTAAGAATCTGTTAAGTGATAATAAAGTTATTCCATTAAATGGCCAGATTGTGGAGTAACTTTATTAATTGTTTCGAGAAGATTGTGAAGAAGTGTACTTAAGCTAACGGTGCAGATTAGCTCAATAAGGAATCAAAATAAGAACTTGTAGCTTCTAAAGAAATGAAAAAAAGAAAGATTTCAAATACAAAGTAGACTCTGTTATACAGAGGTAGAGAGATATTATAATTCATTTGTGATAAATTAGGAATAGTTTGATTTATTTAAAACTGAGTAGAGGATTATAAAGTGTGTGCGGTTTTTTGCCAAGTCCTATATGTCTTATTCTATGGAGGAAATATGCTTAAAGATAATTTTAAAATTAGTAATATTCCCACGGTTTTATGGGGAGATAAGAGTGAAAAAATTTTTATTGCAGTACATGGAAATATGTCAAATAAGGAAGATACAGTTATTCAAATATTAGCTGAAGAAGCCAATCAAAAAGGTTATCAAGTATTAAGCTTTGATTTACCTGAGCACGGAGAAAGAAAAAATGATAATACTCCTTGCAAAGTACAGTTTTGTGTTAGTGAATTATCTATAATTATGAATTACGCAAAAGAACATTGGAAAGAAGTAAGCGTGTTTGCATGTAGTATGGGAGCTTATTTTAGCCTTTTAGCCTATCAAAATGATGTGTTAGAAAAGGCATTATTTTTATCACCAGTAGTTAATATGGAACGAATTATCGAAAATATGATGAAATGGTTTAGCGTAACACCAGAGCTTTTGCAAAAAGAAATGACTATAGAGACACCTATTGGTCAAAAGTTATATTGGGATTATTTATGCTATGTAAAAGAACATCCTATTAATACATGGAATACAGATACATATATTATGTATGGAGCCAAGGATGAACTGTGCGAATTTGAAACTATTAACTATTTTACAAAAAAACATCGTTGCGAATTAGAAGTCATTGAAACAGGTGAACATTACTTTCATACTGAAGAACAGTTAAAGATATTTGAACAGTGGTTACACAAACATATCGATTAACAAATTACAATTTATCTTGAACCTGTTAGAGAAGAATGGTGAATATATAAACTGATATTATATTTGAGAGACATTATAAATGTGAATGTATTCACTTAAATAAACAGGTGCCTTAGCAAAATATTACTGAGCTGCATAAACGGCCCTTTTTTATTGTAGAAATAATAATGTAAAGCTTATAATTTAATTGGGTGATTAAAAGTGACTATACAACATAAAAAGATAATCAATTTCTATGATAGGCGTATACTGTTCAATAAATATCGTAAAAATACACCAAGCGTAATCTTTATTGCAGGGTTAGGCGATAGCCATGAAACATGGAAAAAGGTCCAAGACCGAATATCGAATGAAACGTCAACCTTGTCCTATGACAGGGCGGGTATTGGCAGGAGTCAAGACGTAGCTGTCCCGCGAACTTGCTGTGATCTTGT
Organism: Bacillus sp. H1a; assembly: GCF_000633475.1. Classification (NCBI taxonomy): domain Bacteria; kingdom Bacillati; phylum Bacillota; class Bacilli; order Caryophanales; family Bacillaceae; genus Bacillus; species Bacillus sp. H1a. The sequence goes on from NZ_AYMH01000004.1 coordinate 25,578, forward strand.
CGAGGAGCTCTCCGAATTGTTGCAAGCGCTTGACGTGGAGAAGCCTTATATATTAGTAGGCCATTCCTTTGGTGGGTTGGTCGCCAGATTGTATACCAGTCTTTATCCGCTGGACATCTGTGGTATGGTTTTGGTTGACGCTGCACCGGAATATAAAGAACTTGCCTATGAAAAGGTTCTACCAGAAAATCTACTTGCAGGAAATAGGGAATATTTCGAGAATCCTATGTTGAATAGTGAGAAAATTGATAAAATACAGAGTTATAAGCAAATTGTTGATTATTCAAAACAAAGTGACATCCCTCTCTCAATTATTACAAGAGGTTTACCCGATAATGATGAAGATGGATGGCCCTCTCAAGAAATATTAGAAATTGAACAAAGTCTACAAGCAGAATTCCAATGGCTGTCAACGTCAAGTAAGTTCCGGATTGCTAGTCGTAGTGGACATTATATACATCATGATGAACCTGATATTGTGATAGAAGAGATTTTATTAATGTTAAAGGGGATGGGAAAGTGAGCGATATAAGGTTGAAACTTATGGAGGATTTGAAAATAATTGAGGAGGAATAATATCAACTTCGTTAAGGTGGGCAGATGAGGAAATTGTAATTTTAATGTTGCGATATATCGGTGATCCTGAGCCTAAATTAAGTGATGGCTATGTTTTTGAAGATGAACCTTATGTTAAATATATCTATTATGCACATGATGGGGTCAAAAAAATTGAGTATATTCTCACAGAAGAGGCGATAAAGATTAATATTAATAAATCCGAATTAAAAAATCCTTTAAGAGAAATTGATACATATATAATCTAATAATTCCATATACCCTATTAAACGAACGGGTAGCGTTAGTTTAATAAGAATTAAGTGATTTTAGGATTGTGATTATATTTTAGTTATTCCATAAAAGGGCGCTATTGTGGAGCAACTCAGATAGAAAATAATCAAGCTTTTTTTAAAAACCAACTTAAATTTGCTAAAAAAAGAATCCCATATCATATATGTTTATGGGATTCTTTTTTCATCTAGTACTGGTCCATTGTTACACAGACCTCAATTAATTGTTTGTGCATTGTTTTATTTTATTAACAAACTACATAGATTCATTTTAGCGTTTGATATCCGTTAATATTTTCTGATATCCCATTGCTTTCGGGCTACCGATCTGAATTTTATTTGTTAACTCATTATTATAGATTGTTGTTGCTTTCGCAAATTGATTACGATCCCATTGGTGATCTTTAGCAATTTGTTCATCAGATAAATTATAGTATGAATAAGTTACACGTCCTTCTACATCTGGAATTGGATCATCGAAGGTTGTATCAAGATGGTACCATTTCCCCTCAATTTTCACTAGATTCCAAGCATGAGGTTGTCCATTTCCAGTCCCTGTTACAATATGACCTTCTACTCCTGCCTCTTTTAATAATTGATAAGTTAATAATGCATACCCTTGACAAACAGCAGAACGGTTTGCTAAAGCTTCATATGCCGTATAAGCCTGGAAAGAAGTATCATACGAAACATGTTTTACGACATAATCATGAATCGCTTTTACTTTTTCATGTTCATCCATACCAGCTTTAACAATAGAAGTGATAACTGATTTTGCTTGTGTCTTTACATAGTTCATTTGCTCTTTTGATTCACGGTATGTAATTTTTAATGTAAATACATAATCTCCTGGAATACCACGAATAGAATATTGTGTATTTGAGATGTTATATTTCATGTATTCATTTGAATCAACTGTCTCATCATATGCTTTAACAAGCGTATCCATAACTTCTCTAATATTAGATTGTTTAGATTTATATGTTATAGTTATATCTTCTTCATGATTATTAATATAATTTTTCATGTCTTTTTTATAAGCTTCTAATAGTTGTACCTCAGTTTGTACACTCGTATCTTCATTATTTGGTTTCGTCACATCAGGATTTTGTGTATTTAATTGTTCCCTATAATTTAATGCATTAAATAAAAACTGTGCATACTGTTCACGAGTTACAGTTTTATTTGGTTCAAAACCTCCATTACCTGTACCTGATGCAATTTTATTCGACTGTACGGCACTAATAGCGTCCTTCGCCCATGAATCATCTGGTACATCATTAAAAGTATGTTTACTTAACACAGGAACTTTAAAAGCAGTCTTGATGACCTGTGCCATTTCTGCACGACTTAATGATTCTTTTGGTCGAAATTCCCCATTTTGATCCCCTTTAAAGACTCCTATGTCTGTCAAAAATAGAATCTCTTCTAGGAACATTGTTGAGTTTTTATTAATGTCCTTATATGGATTTTTAAGCTGAGACCCATCTTGCATAATATAAAAAGAGTTGTCCTTATTAAGAGTGCCTCCTTTTTTAGCAGGAGCTAGCACACGATAAATTAAAGCTGCCACCTGTTCACGAGTAGCATTATCTCCCAGGCCAAACATTCCATTTCCATATCCTCCGATAATATTACGATTAGCTAAGCTCGTAATGGCATTATTTGCCCAATGGTTTTTGGGAACATCATTAAATACAACTGAATTTCCCCCTGACTGGACTTCAGCTTTTACGGGATCACTACTTGTTCCTAACAATGCACCTCCTACCATCGTTAATGATGTTATTGATTTTAATAGTTTTTTACTCATAAATTCTCTCCTAATAATATATTAAAGTAATTAACTTTACTTCACTAAGTTTATTAAACAAGTGGTATCTTTTAATTTAAATTTACAGATTTATGATACGAGAAAGCCCCTGCAGAACTTAAGTCCACCTTTAAGCATGGGATGAAAGTATCGCTTTTGCGTAGCAAAACATATTAAAATGGCCTCAAAGTCATGCAAAAGACTCTAAAACAATAATGTTCTCTGAAAAATGAATATTGTATGAGGTTGC